>JAFBAP010000082.1 GCA_019247695.1 Verrucomicrobiota bacterium
CCGAACTCCGAACTCCGAACTCCGAACTCCGAGCTCCGAACTCCGAACTCCGAACTCCGAACTCCGAACTCCGAACTCCGAACTCCGAACTCCGAACTCCGAACTCCACCCGCCACCTCCCGGCATTTACCTTAAGAGGAGGCCGGCGCTGCCGGGGTCATAATCAAAACGGCCTTCCGGCGGCACTTCACCATGCAATGCCCAGGGCAGGCAGGCTCGATTAAATTGCCGCTCGACTTCCTGCCGCAACAGGCGGGCCCCCTGGTTCTTGTTATACGCTGATCGTAGAAGAAATGCGGCAACCGGTCCCCGCTCAATCGTGAGACGCCTCCCGAAATAGCGACTGAGAACTTCCAGTTTCCTGGCGATCAACTCATCGACGATTTGCTTCTGAACCTCAAGGTCAAGCGGGCGAAACACGATGTGCTCGGTGATCCTCGCAAAAAGCTCCGGACGCAATGCCTGGCGCGCAACGTCCAGAGCGATCCGCTCCATGGTGGCGTGCGGCGCATTTTCCATTTTCGCCAGGTCGCCGCTGCCGAGATTACTCGTCAACACGAGGTAGAAAAGCTTTACGGTGAACCGCTCGCCGGATGTAGCCGTGAATAACCCCTCATCGAGCAATGACAGTAACAGGTCGATCAGCTGAGGGTGCGCCTTTTCGATTTCGTCGAACACGAGCGTTGCGCCTCGGGAATTGCGAACGATCGCAGCCTCGAGGCGGGAAAGGAACTCCGGGGTACGCGCCGCCGCCGCGTACTCGTTCATGAAAAGCATTTCAACAGACGCGCGAGAGCCGAACAGGTACTCGCTGAAGGCTTTGGCGGTTTCCGTCTTCCCGACCCCGGTAGGACCGAGGAACAGAAAACTTGCTCTCGGTCCCGCCGACCCGGCGTTCAGGCCAAGGGCCGAAGCCTGCAAAGCCTGGGTAACCCGGCGAATCGCCTGCCGTTGTCCTCTTATCCGTTCCTCCAGGTACAGGCCTAGATTTGCCAGGTGAGCTCGCCATTGGCGATCCAGGTCCGCGTCCGGCGCACAGCCGCTTCGTTTCAGGAGTCCTTCTGCCGTCATTCCGGTCCGCGCACGGAATGGCTGACGGTGGCGGGCTGCGGCGGGCCCATGTCTTCGGCCGACGCCTCGGGTCTGCCCGGTTCTTCACCGTTTTCCAGGCGTTTCAACCGCCCATTGAGCACCGAGACAATCGCGGTCAACTTTTGCTGCGCTTCGGCCGATTGTGCCGCCAAGCGTTCCACGCTGGCGCTCAGCCGTCGCTGATTCTCCTGGACGTTCTGGATTCCAGCGGTGGTTTCCTCCAACGTGCGGCGCTGCTGCACGAGGGCTTGGGCGGTTTCGCCCGGGATCGGTTCGGGCCGATACTCCGCGCGGCGCAGTCCGAGCACCGGTCCCAACAGGATTTCGCCGTGGTGATCGGGCTGGCGTGCAACCCAGCCGGACGGCCGTTCGATCCGGTAGATGGCATGCCGCTCGTGCAGCACCCGGCTGTCTGCCGGGTCGACGTAGCGGTTGACCCCATAGACTTTCACTTCTTCAGGCTGGCGGACTGAACTCAAGGAGCCGAACGGTGCCGGCCGGGTGGGCAACGGGTGCGTACCGGATACAAACTCCGGGGGCGGCCCGGTTACGTACCGCCCGGCAACCAGGGCCGCTTCCGGTTCGGACCGGCACCCGGCCCACGTTAGGGCCAGGAGAACGGGAACCGTTTTGACGGATATACTATGAAACATACTTATTTTTCGTTTTGACTTTTCGGGACCAAAGCAGGCAGCAATGGATTCAGTAATTCCAGGGCGTCCACGGGTAAGGCCCGGCGGACCTGGTCACGCCGCTTTTCGAGGTTCAACTCAGCCTCCTCGCGCGCACGGCGCTCTTCATCGGCGCCCACCCGCGCTTTGCCGAGGTCGATCGCCTCGGTGCAGTAAATGTAAAACTGTTTGCCCGCCGGGACGCGTACGAAGAAACCGTCGCGCTCGACCGCTGAGGCGATCTGTTGCGCGTACCGGTCCAATACGGCCTGGGTCCCCCCGGCCAGCGGATTAATCACGCCTCCCTGCAAGGCGCTTAAGCCCAAGGAACTGCCGTTGGTATACACCCGGTTGCCCAGCAGCCCGCTGGCCGAGGTGGAGACGGCGCCGGCAATCCCGTTAAGCAGCGAGGTGGCATAGAGCCTGATCAGCTCATTATTGGCCGTGCGGATCACGTCGCCTCGCAACCCGGCACTGCCGTCGGTGATGCCGTAACTGTCAACTTCATCGTCCTTATCCATGTCCAGCGCGAGGCCGCGAACGACCAGTTCGCGGCCTCGGCCATCCGGTTCATTCAGGATGAAGGTGAAATCTCCCTGGCTGGCGATGCGTTCACGCGAACGATCCAGGGCGGCCAAGCCGTGCACTTCTGAATTCGCCCGGATGATGATTTTCCCATTCCACCAGACGTCCTCAGTTACCAGGCCAATGATCGGCGTGGTGATGTCGCTTGAATCAACCGTGTTGACGAGCTGGCATTTCACGAGGCGAAAAGCCGGGGCGTAATCGCCGCTGCGCGGGTCCGGCGTTGCAGGCTTCTCCGGTTGCGTTTCCGACGTGAAAATGGTGAGCGGCCGGAGCGGCGTCGGGATCACGGCGGCTTCAGTCACAGGCGTTTCCCTGTGCACCGGCGCGGCCCGCTCGGCCTTTGGCTTGGGTTTGGGAGGCAACACCGGGCTGAAGTTGCGCAACGATGACGTCATCGGTTCGGTAACCTTCTCGAACCCGGCCACCAGGGTCTCGCCTCGCTTCCCCAGCTTTCGTGCGCCGCCGCGTTGCGCCAATGCCAGTGTGAGCACCCCTGCACTCACCAGCAACGCCACGGCGATGATCGCCTGCGTCCGCCTATTCATTTGCCTTTTTGCCCTTTTTCTTCTGCTGGTGCGCAGCCGCGACCTGCGTTTCCGGTGCAGGCGCATGACCGGCTGCATTCGTGGGAAGGCGATTCGGCGGTTCCTGCCACTCGGCCGACACTTTGCGCTGAGGATCAAGCTCGGCGTTTATCGCCCTGATCAGCACCTCGAACCGGTTCGTTACCGCCAGATCATTGCGTCCGCCGTTGGCGGTACCGGTCACCACAAAGAAGGCGGCTTGCGTCTTGCCGGCCGGCACCAGCCCGGCCGCGTCAGAAACCGATTGCGGATACACCTCGTCTTTAACCCGAACCGAGAAACCTTCCGGGTCATAGTAAAAATCCCGATCGGTCGCATTCCTTAACTCCACTTCAAAGCCGACCGAATCGAGCGCGTCGTCGCGGATCACACGTTTCAGGAAAATGTCGAGCCCGTCGGCACTCGACAACGAATCGGGTTCGGCCACGTCGACGTTTTTGTACATCTCCGCCGCGCTCACCTTGAGCGCCGGGAATCCTTTCACTTTGTCCAGAAAACCGAGTAGACGCCCGGGAGAAACCGGCCTCTGCGACGGTGGCGGCGGACCGGTGGTCACGCCAGCGCCGGAATGGGCGCTTTCCTCGAAAATGACCGCGAAACTCGGGTCCGGCGACTCTTTACAAAGCAGACAGTAAACCTTGGAATTCAGCACCACCGAAAGGTTTCCTTCCGCATTCGGCCGAACCGCTTTCAGCGACAAAAAATTGGTGCCTTTGTTAAACGAGATTTGGAACAGGTCAGGGCCGTCGGGAGCGGGGTTAGGGCTGAAGCCGAATCCGTCCAGGGCTTCGATCCGGTCTGGAAATTCGATCGTGGTGATACCTTTCAAGCCCACCTTGATTACGGCCGGCTCGGCCTGGTTCAGCGGTGCCCGTACGATCCTTGACGCAAGCTCATCGGCGGCCCGCCCCAGGATCGGAGAGAAAGCAAAGCACAGCACAATAAGAAAAGATCTATTTTTCATTTCGTTTTGATGCGGACAAAGACTCGGGCTGGCCCAGGTTATAGTCGGTGACGGCAAACGGGTAACGTTTGTTCCGGCCGAGGTAGGGATTGCGAATGAGTTTGAGATTGAGCGTAACGGGTTGCGCCTGGTTGACTTGCTCGTCGCCCACCTGCGCTTCGGTCAAGAGTTGTCCTACCACATGGCTGTGCAGAACGCCGTTGCTTAACGACTGAAAATCGATGCGGGCAACCTCCAGTTTCTGGTGGATATTTTTCTTCGCTAACTCTTCGGCGACGGCCTTCAACTCCGCCCTGGCTTTTTGTGCGGCTTCAGGCAGGTAGACCCGTTCGAGCGTCTCGGGTGCGTCAAACCCTTGCGGGCCACGGTCCAGCAACGATTTTGCCGCCCAATAGGAAATGGTCTCAATGATCTCACGACTTTCCTCAACCGGCACCAGGGGAGCGATCATCAAAGATTCCGTGCCGTCGAGCAACGCTACTTTTTGGGGGCGCGTCATGACGGTCACCAGATAAAGAGGAACCACGACGTGAGCGGCCAGCGATAGCACCAGGCTGACCCAGAGCAAACGGACGGTGCGCCGTTGTGCGGCAAGGGCGTTGGCCGCGCGGTGCGCGGCGACCGCTACCTGCATCCGCGGATCGCGCGCGACCTCATAATCGTACAACGCTTCATCCGCACCGGCGCTCACGTCCGGCGCGGCTGCAGGGGCAGGCGCCGCAACGTCCCCGGTCAGGTCCCGTTCTGCATCCGGCACGGGTTTACTCAATTTACTCAAAGCAGGTGGTTCAGTAGCCGCGTTGCTCATATCTCGAATCGAGGTATCTCCTGGCTCGCTCGGATGAGTTCCGGGTTCGCGCCGGTTTCAGCAGGTCTTCCACGCTATACACCGTGTGCCGGCCGTAATCCCCGGCTTCGGAAGTCATTGCCCCAAGCGCCTCGCCCAGACGCCCCAAGCGGTCCGACGCCGCGCTCACCCCATTCAGGCCGAGGCCCAGCATCCCGCGCGCGCTTTGGCCCAAGCTCGGCCCGGACCAGCCGCTCGGGACAGGCTGGCCGGTCGCTCCCGATCCGCCCAATTCAGGGATACCTCCCCGATCGCGGAGAAAATCCCCGCCTTCCCTCCGGGATGGACCCGGCCCTTGGGCGCCCCCGTGTCCGCTCACCATCGACCCAAGCCCTTGCGCGGCGCCGCTAACTAACCTGGCCGTCACGGCGCTGGTGGTCGCCACCATTGCCCCGGTCATCGCCTGCAACGCCGAACCCCCATGGGTAACGAGTTTCTGGGCGAAAACCGGCGCGATAAAACTTCCCACCAGCAGCCAGATCAGGATCGGAAAAACGTACACAAGCATCATCAGCAGAGCCACAATCTGCCCGGGCTGAACCGCCGTCACCCCGGCGAGCAACCCGCACGCCACCAGGTTCACAAAGATCATCCCGATCGGCCAGACGTGGACGCCCACGTAGGTGCTGATAAAATGGGTCCCGACCGACTTCAGCCCGGAAACGGATAGTTGGGCGATGCCGATCGGGTACCAGATGCCGAGCAGGATCAGGATTAATTTTTGCAGGAAATCGGTCAGCGCCACCACGAGTGCGCAAATGCGTAACGCGGTGCAAACGAGTGCAAAAACCACGTGATGAAACATGCGGCCGGACACCAGCTTGATCAGGTCCCCCGCTTCCTTCAGCAAGCCGCCAAACCACCCGCTCGACTGGGCCGGCTGATTCGCCCCGGGGTGATCGGCCGGATTGACTTTGCTGTCGATAATGGCTTGCAAGACGGCTTCGTCCAGGCGCGCGTTCACGTTAACCGTCTTGTACGCGGACGCGTAATCCTGCACCGTCAGCGACACCGTTTGGTTGGCGATGCCATCAACCATCTGCTGCAAGAGCGTATGGATGGCCGTTTGTGCGACGATTACCGTCACCAGGCACACCAGACGCGCAAGATGCTGAAGAAAGCGGAGAAGTTGGGCGGGCTTCAGGAACCCGTCCAGCGCACCGGTGACCAAAAGGACAAAAGCGATCAAGTAAGAAACTGACTCGAGCTGGCCGGCTAATGTGCCCACCGACGTGAGGATCGCTTGCGGATCGAGGAAACCGGCGCTCGGCGTTCCGGAGTTTGTGCTGGCCGCGAGGAGCATGGCTTTATCGGATGACGTGAACGGCTTCGCGGCCGAGTTCGACGAGGTGCTGAGTTTCCGCGACGGCTTCCTGAGCGCGTCTTTCTGCGGCGGCCTCCGCGCGCCGGGCCTCATCGTTGCGGTTGGCGGCTTCCTGCACGAGCACTTTCACCGCTGAGTTATGAGCCCGGGCAAACAGGTTATCCAGGCTGGTCTGGACCCCCTGAAGTTTTGCCGTGAGCTTCTGCACTTCAACCAGAGAACCGGCTGCATTAAGCCGTTGCAGCGCGTCGGCTTTCTCTGCCTGGAGCCGCGCGATGGCTTGATTGGTGTCGTTCAATTCGCGGTTGTAATCCTCATATAACGTCTGCACCGCCCCGAACTTCTTGAAGCTGTTGGCCTGGAGTTGAACGGGATTGCCGAATTTATCGGCGAGCCGGCTTAAATCGTCATAGAGTCCGGCCCCGTTATCCTTGATCGCTTGCAAGCCGTTTACCGTCTGGCGCACATCGCCGATGGTTCTACCCAGGCCTTGCTTGCCTTTCTCTACCTCGGCCAACAGATTGTCCAGGCCGAGCATGTTGATGTAGGTGTCCGGATCACCGAACCGCTTCAGGTGATCGACGTTCTGGTTGATCACCGTGGTCAGCTGGTTGATCTGTTCAATTTGTTTATTGATCATCGCCGTGTACTTGGCGATGTCCTGGGCGTGGTACGTAGCCTGGCTGGCTTGCCCGATGCATTGCTGCATGATGTTGAGCAGCGTGTGGATGGGATCGTGGACCACGTAGCCCTGAGCCGGTGCGCCGGGCATAAGCTGCACCAGGAGCCACCCGCAAATCAGCAATCTCTTGTGTCGCATGGAAATAGAACCTACTCAACGATGGGAATCACGACCTCGCGCCGGACCCGGACGACGCCCGCAGAATCCTCGTGCTCCGGGATCGTGGCGTTGTAGTAACGGATCCGGCCTTCGGCGTCGTCCGGCCTGGCGCGCTGGCTCTGCTGCTGCGCCCAGTACGTGCGCTTGATCTGGTCCGAAATGCCCTTGGTATAGCCTTTCGCAAAGTCAACGGGTACTTTGCGCGCATCCATCCCCTGCGTCAGGAGCGGGTCGCCCTCATCGGTGAGGGCTTCGGAACCCCGTCCCTGCATGGTAAGCTGACCTTTGGGCGCCGTTGGACCGACGGTGCAACCGGCAATCATCAGCAACGCACAGAATGGCAGAATCAACCTTTTGGCGTTCCCGGAGGAACCCGTGAAACTCCGTTGATGACGAGCATCCGGCATAGGAAGCGGCGTGACCGAGGTTTTGATTACAGGATCGGGTCGGTGGCGCTATTTTCCCGGGCGCAGGCCATATTCTCCGATTCGTTCAGAATCGCCGTGATCACGTTGGGATAGCGCCGCATGGCCGCGGTGCGCCGGTCGAAAGTTTCGTTGTCGCTGGAAGCGGCGTACAACAATTCGCGGGAAGCCACATTTTTAACCGTCCCGATCAATTTGCGAGACCGTTCGTTCGCGACATAGGTAAACGCGCTGAACCGGTCCTTCGGGTCCATCAACTCCGGTAATGGATAGTTATAGATGGTGTCGATGGTTTTCTCCGAAAGCGATAGAGCTTCGCCGATCTCGCGGGCATCTTCCCGGCTCTGCTGGGCGGTGATCAGGAACAGCTTGGAATTGCCGATCATGGCGCCGCGAACCGGTGAGTGTTTGATGACGTCGTACTGCTGAACCACCGCCAGGATGTTGCAGCCGAACTTGCGCATCTGGCGGTAGTATTCCTGGATAATCTTGATGCCTCCCGGGGCATCCAGCGTCCGTGCCGCTTCCTCAAAAATGGCAATTTTCGGGACCGCACGCGGCATGGTGATGATTTTTTGGCGTCCATAGTTGGCTACCAGGAAGTTGGCGGCGGCACGCATCTCAACCGCGTGCTCGGGGATCTGACCCAGCTCAAAGTGTGCTACCCGGCCGTCAATGCGGACCGTGGTTGGCCCATCAAAAAGGTTGCCGCGTTCGCCGTCACGGCCCCACGCCCGCAGGAGCTTCCCGACCCGGTCGCACTCCTCACGTTCCTGGAGTCCCGCCCGTGGACCGTAAAGAATCTGCTCCACCAAGGCGCTGTGAGTCGGGTACTGGTCCGCTCGAAAATAGGCGAAGGCCAGGTCGCGAACCCGTCCCGCCGTGGCGGGCGCCTTCGCGAAATCCACGACGGCTTGCTCTCCAAGTTCCTGGATGAATGCGTGCGCCTCGTCCGGCTTTTGCGCTTCCCAGTCGCGAAACGCCGCGAAGGCGTCGACGAAGTTAAACTGCCCCCCTTTCAGCCGGGTCCGCAGAAATTTGTCGATCGCGCACGCACGCCACCGTAACTCCTCGGCCGCGGCTTCGTTCTCCATTGTCCAGTCATTGAACACATCCGTGTAAAGCTGCTGCAGGTTTTCCGTGAGCAATGCGCTCCGGAGCGCCTTGCGTTCACCGTCCAGCCCTTCATGGCCGGCAAACAGCAACCCGAGCCCCGCGGCAAACGTCAGGTGCAGCGGTGACAACGGAACCCCGCCGGTATCAAGGTAGTTGATGGTGAGGCCGCCGTTCGGGTTGACAATGATCGGCTCGCAGCCTTGCGTCTGGGTGAGCACGCCGTGAGATAATCCTTCTTCCACGATCAAGCGGAATCCGAACCGGTGCCCGATCTGAGCCAGCAGGTCGCTGATGATCACCGATTTGCCGGCGCCCGTCATCCCGAACAGGACGCCGTGCTGCGGGGTACCGTTCAACCGGGTCCGAATCCCAACCAGGTTGCCGCGCGCTCCGTTGTAGATGGCTTCGGCGCCCGCGAGGTGCCCCGTAAAGGTGGCCGACCAGGGGATGAGATCGGCGAGGTAAGTATCTTCCGCCGGTAAATCGAAGGCGCGGTAAGCGCCGAACGTCCACCCCGGCCAGGTCTGGTAAAAGAGCTGCCGCGCGTTCTCAGGGATGGACGCGTGGTGAACGACCGCCCCGCCCATGGCGGTGAAGGCGTTTCGCAACGTCGCGCAGCGGGAAACCAGGGCATCGGCGTTGCGGTGCCAGATACGCACCACGTACAGGCAGCCGAGCGGGATAACTTTCCCCTGCTGCAATTCGGTGACTTTATCCTGCTTGGCCGCGAGATCCGCAACCAGGGATTGCTTGCGCTCCGAAACGGCGTCTATCTGCAGCCGTTGGATGTTCTTCTCCTCCGCATCAATCACCTTATCCACCGACTTCGGGTACACGTTCAAGGTGATGGCGTATTCCTGAAAACCCATGCTGGTCAGCGTAGAGATGATGCCGGGGAACGTCCGGCGCGGCCACTGGCGCACGGCAAAGATCGCGTGGTGCAGGCCCCCCAGGCAGAAGGAAGAGGCGGGTACAGTCGTGTGGGTCAGGCCTTCGTCGTGCAGGCAATTCTGCTGGATGGAAAACGCCGGGTCGAACAGTTCCCGCGGGTCGGTGTCAGGCAGGAACACGTTCGGATTCAGGAAACGGTAGTAGTATAGAAAATGTTTATAATCCCCCATGGGCCGGACCAGGCAGTCGGGGAACAGCCGGCTTACGGTGCCCAGGCCGAGTTCGTGCAAGGCAAGGCTCTCTTTTCGGGAAAGCGTGTCGAAATACTGGACGACCGCGCGCGAGCCCGTAACGGGTACCTGGGTGTCAAGCACGCGACAGAAAAAAAGCGTCAGCCGCTCGCGCCGCAGCCGGCCTTCTTCCATCGCCGCTTTGTAGCGCTCATAGCGCTCCGCCCTTACGATGACTCCAAACTGGCCGTGGACCGGGTCGCGCCGCCGCAGTTCCAGCGTCTCGCGGTGGTAATCCTCCAACTCCTGCCGGTAATCGCTGTCGATGCTCCATTGTACCTGGAGGGTGTACTCGTCACCCAGGATGCCGAGGAGGATACGCAGGCGTTCATGCAAATCGTTGAGCTGACGCACGCTGAACGCGTTGATTTCGCCGGGCTCAACCGAAAACCCGCGCGCGATGGCCGTTTTGCGGGAAGCGCCGTCGCCAAACCAAAGCAGGTCATTGAGGAAAAAGCCGTTCGGCATGTCTTGGCGCGTCACACGCGATAGCGGGCGACGGTTCGGGCGGGCGACCCGGTCGACGAACCCGCCGCAGGCCTGGAGCAAAGCGTCGATCATCGGTGCAGGCGCGGGTTCGAGTGCAGGTAAGGATGAACCGGCTGGACGCGAGCGGGTTGGAACGCCGGTCCGTTTACCAGCGAGCGAAGCAGGTCGACGTCGTAGCGCGGCGGCCTCCGGCTGCGCAGAAGCACGACGTAGCCGGTGGTGAGGACCAAAGGCGTGAAGCCGGCTGCGAACCGCACCGCGAGCGGCATATGCGAGCCTCCACTGAAAAGCACGGTGAGGAAGAGGACCGAGACCATCGCGGAGATCACTACCGGCAGGCCGAGGTTACCTTCGAAACCGAAGGCGTGCCCGGCCCCCTTTGCCCGGGGCCGCGTATCCGTATAGACCAGCATTTCGTCCATATCGATTCGCCTTGGAGAGACCCGGGTCAGAAACCGTTCACGGTCGTGGCCGCCTGGCCTCCAAACATCGTGAACAGGGCTTTCATCAGGACGACTGCACCGGCCACCCCGATGCCGTAGATCACCGTCATTTTCCAATTCTCGTCCCGCCGGGCATTCAGGAAACCTCCCATCACCATCACGCAGCCGGCGATGAAGCCGAATACCACGATCAGATTCAACCCCGATTTCAGGGGGGTGATGAACTGGTCCAGCCCGCCGGTTCCGTCGGCATAGGCCGAAGCCTGCAGGAACGAGAACAACAACAACAACAACACGCCGAGCTGGCGGCGAACCCGGCCGAGCCGGCGACGAGCAACGTGCAACGAGGATGCGTCCATATAAGAACATCCTTATTTGGAGTTATATAATCGGGCAAGAAAATAAATTACGACTTTGTATTTTGTTTTAAATGCACGGTCACACCACGGGCACGGCGGGTTGGGCGCGCACAACGACTGAGTTCACACGGCGACCACGGCGAGCCACGGCGACCACGGCGGGAAGAGGAGGAGGAGGAGGAGGAGGAGTTCGGAGCTCGGGGCTCGGAGTTCGGCGCTCGGAGGCGGCGTAGAACCGGGTCCGATCTTCCCCGAAGGTCGCGCTCACCCGGCGGGAAAACCGAATCATCCGCAGAACACGCAGAAAAGGATCCACGAAACCGGAGCTTGACACCGGCAACTCGCCCCCATGCTGCCGCTCCGAACTCCGAACTCCGAACTCCGAACTCCGAACTCCGAACTCCGAACTCCG
>JAFBAP010000083.1 GCA_019247695.1 Verrucomicrobiota bacterium
CGAACTCCGAACTCCGAACTCCGAACTCCGAACTCCGAACTCCGAACTCCGAACTCCGAACTCCGAACTCCGAACTCCGAACCCTTTCCTCTTCCCGCCGTGTTCGCCGTGTGAACTCTGTCGCTGTGCCCGCCCGACCCGCTGCGGCCGCTGTGTGACCTTGATTTGTACGATCTGCGTGATCTGCGGATATCATTTCTTCTCAGGAGAAAAGGCCCAGGTTGAGGCCCACGGGGCGGTGACCGGCTTCTGACGCCTCCTATCAGCCCCCGATTGAGGGCGCGCGGAAGTCGTCGAGCCATTGCTGGTAGTGTTTCTTATCTGTGAAACGGATAAAATGAATCCGATCGCGGAAATCCGATTCTTCGTTCGAATCTTCTACCCACGAGCGGAGAACCGTTTCAAACCGTCCGAGCTCGTCCGCTTCCAGATTTTGCCAGTGCGAGGGTGGCTGAGCCGGAGTGCCTTGTGCTTTGCGGCGCTGGATCCATTCGTCCATCACCAGGTATGGGGTAGGGAAATCGATGATCCCGTACTGGCCTGCGACTTTCCATACCTGGCATGAGTAAGGACGATCGCCACCTGGCTGGTTAACCGTCCCTTTGGGCAAGCTTTGTAAGGCAGGTTTCAGCGTTTCGAGACGTATGCACTCAAGCTGCGGCGGAAGTACGATGTGCAATCGCAAATCGGATCGTGACTGCAGGTCGTTCCCTAAATAGAAGGGCTCGCCGTCCAGTTCCGTGATTTTGATCGTGTTTGCGTAGCGGTCGCCCTCAGGTGTTTTTGCGGTAATCAGTCGTACCGTTTTGCGAATAAAGTTTACAAAATAGCCAAGCGCGAGACCGGCCGCTGGAGAGGTCTCGTCAAGTTTGGCGGCTTCTCGGCGCTGGTCCTCGCGCTGGAAGAACGTCTCCTCGATCGAGCTAAGCAGCCGCCGGACTTCGGCGTCCCTGAACGGGTCAGGGAGTACCTCCGCGTTGCGAGTCATCATCGGACGCACCTGCCAGTGCATCTGCTTGACGTCCGGTGTCTGCGCTCCGCCGATGCAAACGGGCACGACTAACTTCTTCTGTGCCAGGGCAAGGGCAATCTCGTTGCGGACGTAGTCATTCTGTTCAATCGCGTAATCCTTGATCAGTTCGATCCAGCGCGGGCCGATGACCGCCACCAGTACATCGCACTCTCGAATTTTCCGATTGATCTCGTCGGAGAATTCGGCGCCGGCGGAGATCCCTTCCCTATCGAAAAAGACGTTCTTATTCCTATATCTGACAGCGAAGTATTTCCAGAGCAACTGTGCCTGCTGGGGTGCATCGTCCCGGCGGTAGCTGATAAACACGCGCAACGGCCGTTTCTGCACCTTAGCCATGGTCCACTTTCTCTCTCTCTTGTCCGCAGCACGCTTTGGGATTGGACAAACGCCGCTTCAAAAGCCGGGTACCGGCTCGCAGAGAGTCGGTCGCACCCTCTTCCTCACGCGTTGTATCAACCTCTAACTCTAAAACCAAGAGCAAACCGAGCCGGTTATTCCCCTTGAGCCGGCAACTCCCTCCGGAGCATGCTGTCATCTGGAGAATGCAAACGTACCGCGCCCGCGGTTTTTGGCCGCGTACATCGCTCGTTCTGCGCGGACGAGCAGGGCCTCCGCATCTTCGGCCTTTGTCGCCGCCCCCAGAGCAATGCCGATGCTGACGGTGATGACATACCGGTGCGGCAATACTTCGAGGGGCTCTCGAAAGGCTTCCACGACGGTCCTGGCGACCGCCTCAGGCGTCGGGACGCCTCCATCAACCAGCTGAAGCAGAACCCCAAATTCGTCCCCACCCAAACACCCGGTGAAGGCGTCCAAGGTGGAAGCGCCGACAAGCCGCTGAAGCCTTTGCGCAGCCTCGAAGAGAAATTTGTCCCCGAAGCTGTGGCCGAGCGCTCGGTTGACCTGTGTGAAATCGTCCAGGTCGAGGAACAGTACCGCCAACCCCTGATCTCCTCCGGTTTGACGGCAGGCCTCCTCCAGGTGCCTCTTGAAAAAGACCCGGTTCGGCAACTTCGTCACCACGTCATCGAAATCAGAGAGGTATCGGATCCGTGCCGACAGGCGTTCGATCAGCAAACCCTTTCGCAGAACCGCACCGGCGTGCTCAGCGAACACGCCGAAAAGCATGAGTTCATTCTTGGTTGGACGCAGCTGCGGGTCTACCAGGATAAGGCTGCCTTGGAATTCTCCAGCTTGAGTGAACGGCGCCCAAAGGACTGCACTTGCCGCGTCAAAGCCAAGCGTTCCAAAAACCTCATCGGACTGGGTCACCATGACCGGCCCAAGCTGTTTCAGGATCGGGTCAGACTTCATGCGCGCAAGCATCGCGGAGTAATCGCCCACCGATTGAGTCGCGGCCCGGAACCCTCGCATCGAAACCCCGGGCGGGGCATCGTCCATCCACACTATATGGGCGTCGGTCGCCCCGGACCAAGCCAATGCCTCACCAAGCACCACGTGCAACAAAGGGCCGAGCGCCTGGCTTTCTGTCAGTTGACGGGTAACTCGCAGCAACCGCTGTATCACCTGGAGTTCCATGCACGACGCAATCTATCGATCAAGCTTTCGCAGTTATCCGTCAAAACCAACGCTGCAGCCATGATTTAGCATCCAAAGCGGCCGGCCCAAATAGCTTTCTTAATCACGACACCCGCCCCACAGCCTGGTAAAATGCCGTTATCCGCTCCCGTGCGGGTGATCTGTGTAATCTGTGGATGCGTTCCGCGTTGGCTGCATGTTCTGCGGATCGTTTTTCTCTGGACTCGGTGGACGGAGTTCGAACGCTTCGGCCAGCAGTTCATAGGACCGGAGGCGGTCACGGGGTTCGTACACCATCGTGGTCACCATGACCTCGTCCGCGCCGGTCACCGCCACCCATTCTTCCACCCGTTCCCGAATCGAGGCCGGATCGCCTGCCACGAAGTGACGGCGTGACGCTTTGACGATCTGGCGTTCGGCCGGGGTATAAGGGTAAGCCAGGGCTTCTTCAGGGCTCGCCAATGGGGCCGGTTGGCCGGTTCGGAGTCGTAGCCACGCCAACCCGGTGGTAGCAGCCAACCGTTGCGCCTGGGTATCATTCTCAGCACAGATGGCCGCAATGGCCAGCATCATTACGGGCCGGTCCAGTGACTTGGAAGGCTGGAATCTCTCGCGATAAACCCGGGCGGCATCAAGCAGGGAATCCGGGTTGATGTGGTGGGCAAACGCAAATCTTAGCCCTTTGCCGGCCGCGATTGCCGCACCGTCCTCGGTGGAACCGAGGATCCAGAGCGGCGGCAAGGGCACGTCCTCCGGCAGGGCGTGAACCGGCGCGTAGGGGTGATCTGCGGGCAGATGGTTCTCACCGTAACCGATCAGCTCGTCGATTAGTTCGGGGAAATCGTCAACGGCGAGCCGGCTTCGGGACCGGCGCAAGGCCAGGGCGGTGATTGAATTCGAGCCGGGCGCACGCCCCAGGCCGAGATCAATCCGGCCCGGATGCAACGCTTCGAGCACCCGGAAGACTTCCGCGATGTGCAACGGCGAATGGTTCGGCAACATAATTCCGCCGGACCCCACCCGAATGCGGGACGTGTGGTTTGCCACGTGCCCGATCAGAATCTCCGGCGCGGTGCTGACCACGCTGGGAATGTTGTGATGCTCGGCCAGCCAGTACCGGCGATACCCCAGGCGGTCAGCAGCCTGGGCCAACGCCAGGGAATGCCGGAGCGCGTGAGACTCAGGCACACCGGCCAGGACGGGCGAAAGGTCGAGAACAGACAACGGTATCATGGCGAGGCAACTTACCTCAGCCTCGTCGTACCGCTAAATGCGAATAGGTTGACGTATGCAAAGTCATCGCCTGCTCATCCTGACCGCGATCTTGATCGGTAGTACCGGTTGCGCGCTGAAACCGCCCTCATGGATTGGTAGCCGGAAACCACAGCCACCACCCGAAACCGCGTTGGTTTACTTTTTCAGGCCGCGTTCGCCGGTCGCAGCCGCCGTCAGCGCCGACGTGCAGGATAACGCCATCAACCTGGGCACTTTGAGCGATGGGACCTACTTTGTCTATCACGCCAAGCCAGGCCCCCATTCGTTTATGTTGATCACGGATAGCGTCGCCAACCAACCTTTACGGGTTCGCGCCGGCCTGACGTACTACTTGCGGGCCCGCATCGACCAGGCCGGGCCGCATAACCCTCCCCATTGGGCCACCGTATCCCCTGTTGAGGCCCAGGCCGCAATCCGCCATCTCGAAAGGCTTAATTACGGGGAGTGAAGAGGAGGAGTCCGGTCACACGGCGGGCACGGCGAAAGAGTTCACACGGCGACCACGGCGAGCCACGGCGACCACGGCGGAAAGAAGAGTTACAGGCTTGACATCGGCGGCTCTGTCCCAAGCTCGCACCCGACACCCGGCACCCGCTGTCATCTGTGGCATTCTCTGCCGCTCCGAACTCCGAACTCCGAACCCCGAACTCCGAACCCGACACCCGCCCTACCGCAGCTTGCGCCGGTCGCCCTCCCGCCGGGTCACACCGTCGCGATCGAGCTTTTCGAGCAGCGGAATCAGGATGCGGCGCGTGGTTCCCAAAGCCTGGCGCAATTCGCTGGCGGTAGCGCTGCCGTGGGTCTCCAAGTGGCGCGTGACGGCTTTCTTAAGTCGGGCATAACCGAGCCGCGGCAGGTAGATTTCCTGGCTTAACTCGACCACGTCGCCCTGGTCTCGCAGGTATCTCAGGGCTGCCTGGCTCGCCGGATCCGGCGTCAGGATAGAACGCGACGGCGGCTCCAACGGGTTGTCCAACAGGGTGGCCTGCACCCGGTTACAGGCCGCCTGCAGGTGGGCCGGCAAGGTCCGGTGATGCGTCCGGCGCGAGATCCGTTCTCCCGTCCGGGTATAACCTGCATCGGCCAGCGCAGCCAGCAGGGCCGAAAAGAGTTCGGGCTCGGCAAAGACCGGCGGCAATTCCTTGCGAAGTCCGACCAGGGGCAGCCCGGCGCTTTCGGGGTGGAGTCTGTGCTCGGCATCAATTCGGTTCTGTGCCCGCCGCCGCTGTTCCTGCCGCCAATCGGCATCCAGCGCATAGGTTTCGGTAAGCACTGCCGCCGCCTCAGTCGCGAGTTGCGCGACGGCCGCGCCGGTTTCGGCCGCGGAGAACCGGGCGGCCGCCAGTAAATCGGCTCGCCTCAATACGCGGTCGCGTTTGAGGAGGGCGCGCGCGACGTGAACGGGATTCGCCGGATCTTTGATCACCTCCGCAAGCCATTCACGGTGGTCCCCGCGGCGGAAGCGGCGCCGGTTACCTTGCGGTTCCAGAATCGTGCCGCCGGCAAGCGTGATCTGGTTAGCCGCATCCCGCAAGATAAACCGGTCGCCGAGCCAGGCGTAGACGGGTTTTTCAAACCGCAGCTGTACGCATCCGCTCTCGCCGGGTGCCAGGGTTTGATCGGGAGCGAGAAAAACCACGCGGGCCGGAGCGCTTGCGGTACCATGGCAGACCCATACCAAGGAGCCGCTCTTCAGGGAAATGGCCGGGCTGCGCCCCGGCGATAATCGAGGCGATCGAACAACCATTGCATCCAGCGTCGCACTGGCGTGCCCCAGGCCCGGCAAGGTAATGGTATCGCCGCGGTGAATGCCTTCCGGCGGAAGATCCGTCAAGGCAAGGGCCGTACGGGTACCCGGCGGGCTGAAATCCACGTCGCGCCCGTGATTCTGAAGTGACCGTACCCGAACCGGCCATCCCGACGGCTGGATGACGAGCGCCTGACCCCGCCGGAGTACTCCACCGGTTAAGGTACCGGTAACTACGGTACCGATACCTTTTCGGGAAAAACTGCGGTCAACGGACAACCTCGGTTTTCCGATGTCCAGAACCGGCGCCAAAGTTCGCATGACGGCGATCAAAGCCGCCCGGAGCGCGTCGAACCCCCGCCCGTTAACGATGGATACCGGCACGATCGGCGCGCCGGCAAAAGCGGTGCCGGCCAGGCGCTGCCGGATTTCCGCCGTTGTGCCGGAAAGGTCAGGCTGCAGGTCGGCTTTCGTCAGAGCCACCACCGCGTGGGTTACGCGCAGGTATTCCAAAATCTGCAGGTGCTCCTCGCTCTGCGGCATCCAACCGTCGTCGGCGGCAACCGCAAGCAACGCCAGATCAACCGAGCCCACGCCGGCCACCATGTTCCTGACGAAGTCTTCATGCCCGGGAACGTCAATCACGCCGATGCGGTAAATCGTGCCCGGTTCGTCCGGGGAACAGAGGTCGAGGCGGCCGAAACCCAGATCAATCGTCAAGCCCCGTTCCCGCTCTTCGGGCAGACGGTCCGGGTGCACCCCCGTCAGAGCTTCCACGAGGGCGCTTTTGCCATGATCCACATGGCCGGCCGTGGCCAGAATAAACGGTTTCATGGTTTCTCCACAGGGCAGCCTAAGTTTCCGGCGTTGCCGGAAAATTCCGCTGCTACAGCCTGCAGCGCACGGATCAAGTCACGATCCTGGTGTGGAAACACGGTCCGAAGGTCAATTTTGTAACGGTCTTCGGCAATGTATCCGATGACCGGCGGCTCAGCGGCACGCAACCGGGCGGCAAGCTCGGCCAGAGAGCAGCCTTGCGGGATGAGTTCCAGCATTACGGAGGCGATTTCCGCCCGCGGCAGGGTCCCCCCGCCAACCTCTGTTTTCCCGTGGTTGATGGAAATCCGGATTGGAAGCGCTTGCAATGTTTCCTTCAGTTTTTCCGCCCGGGCGCGAAGCTCTGCCTCGCCGGCCCGCAAAAGGCGCAACACCGGCACTTCGGCAAGCGCGCCGTCCAGGTAAAGGTCCACGGTCGTCTGCAGGGCGGTCAGGATGAGCTTGTCGCATCGTAACGCACGGAAAAACGGTTCTTTCTTCAACGCCCTGATCTGGTCGAGCCGGCCCGCGATGATCCCGGCCTGCGGACCGCCGAACAGTTTATCGCCGCTGAAACAGACGAGATCGATGCCATCGTGCAGCGCTTCGGCCGGTGTACGTTCGTGACCGATGGCTGAACCCGGGTTTGTCTCGGATAGCCGTTCGGTCGCCAGCAGCGCACCGCTGCCCAGATCTTCAACAAAAGGCACCCCGGACCGTCTCGCCAGATCGGCCACGGCCCGAGCCGGCGGCGCTGACGTAAAGCCGCCTACGTAGAAATTGCTTTGATGAACCTTCAGGATCAGAGCCGTACCGTTCCCCAATGCCTGCTCGTAATCCGCAAGGGCGGTGTGATTCGTCGTACCGACCTCTCTAAGTTCAGCTCCGCTTGCTTCAAGGATTTCAGGGATGCGAAAGCCGCCGCCGATCTGGACAAGTTCGCCGCGCGAAATCACGATTTCCCGTCGATCCGCTGCTCGGGTAATGAAGTGGCGCAGCATGAGGACGAGGGCGGCCGCGCAATTGTTCACCACGGTGGCCGCCTGCGCCGAGCAAAGCACTGCCAGGTTGTGCTCAAGGTATTGGCCGCGCGAGCCGCGCTCTCCCTTGATCAAGTCGTACTCAAGGTTGTTGTAATTCAGTGCGACGGCGCGAACCGCGTCGGCCACCGCCGGGCCGAGGGGCGCTCGCCCAAGGTTGGTGTGTACCACGATGCCGGTCCCGTTGATGACGGGTTGGATACGGCTGCGGCGCAAGGTTTCCAGCTTGGCGCGGAGACCGGAGAGCAGCTCGTCCATGGCCGGCACCTCCGTTCCGGGCGTTTCCCGGAGGCCGGCGAGCTCCCGCCGGACCACCGCGACCGCCACCGGCCGCGGAAGGGGAGCGATATCGGCGCCGAGCGCTCGCAGCACCCGGTCGACGGACGGAATCTTGCGAAGCTCGGGCGAGTTCAAGGTATCGGATTGTCACTGACAATCGACCGAGGTTCAACGGCTGACGTGACGGCCCTGTTACTTCACCAGAATGCGCGGTTTTGCCGAGTTCACGATGCGGCCCACTTCGGCCGCGCAGATCGTTCTCGCGCGTTTAAGCAACGCTATGACCGCATCACGGCGGTTCGGCGGCACGCACAACAATAGCCCGCCGCTGGTCTGGGCGTCGGCCAGCAGCGTTTGCCGGCCCGGGTCGGCCGCTTGCCACTCAGTCCATTCGTTGGCCGTTTCGAGATTTTGCCGGCTGCCGCCCGGCACGCAGCCTTGGTCGATCAGATCAAAAATTTCCGGGCTCAGCGCCGGCACCGCCCCGGCCTCGATCTCAGCCCCTACCCCACTCGCGCGGCACATCGAACCGAGGTGGCCAAGCAGACCGTACCCGGTAACATCCGTGGCGGCCCGCACCAAGCCCCCTTCAGCCAGGTCGGCCCCGACCGCGTTCAGGCGCGTCATCGCCCCGACCGCCTTTTTCTCGAGCGCCGGCGAGCACAGGTTGCGTTTCAACGCCGTCGTGGCGATCCCGGTTCCGAGCGGTTTGGTGAGCACCAGAAAATCGCCCGGTTGCGCCCCGGCATTGGTCATCACCTGTTTCGGGTTGATCACGCCGGTCACCGATAAGCCGTAGATCGGCTCTGCATTCCGGATGGTGTGGCCTCCCAGCAGAGCGCACCCGGCAGACCGCGCGACGGCGGCGCCACCGCGCAGAATTTTGACGATCACGTCGTTCGGAACCACCTCGACCGGCACCCCCAGCAAAGCGAGTGCGGTGAGCGGCCGGCCGCCCATGGCGTAAACGTCGCTGAGCGCGTTGGTCGCGGCGATTCGCCCGTACGCGAACGGGTCATCCACAATGGGCGTGAAAAAATCGACCGTCTGCACCAGCGCCGTTGCCGGGGCAAAAGGGAGGCGGTACACGCCGGCATCATCTGCGGTAAGGCTGCCGACGAGCAGGTTCGGATCGCGCGGAGCGCGGGGTAACCGGCGCAAAACTTGGGCCAGGGCCTTTTGGCTCAATTTGGAAGCTCAACCGGCGCAGGACGCCAGCGACGTGAGCTTAAAGATCTCTTCGCGCGACACGTGAATCACCTCCCTTCTCCGGTCCATCCAGGTGCGGACCGGCAGCCCGGTTCGCCGGCGGAGAGGGCAGGAATCGAACCTACCTCACCCGCCTCAAGGCGGGCCGACAACGGTTTTGAAGACCGCGGGGGCCACCAGGCACCCTTCACTCTCCCCCTGAAACGATCCACAGATTACGCAGATTAACACAGATTAAAGGGGATGGAACTTCGAACGAGCGTACACGGCCATCGGCAAACCCTGCACTTCAAACCCCACCGGCCCCTCTGAATTTGCGGCATGTTTTGCTTGTGGCATTCGTGGCGTTCAGAAGGCGACCGGTGATGGATCGTATTACGAAGTAACTGGCGGAGGACCCGCGCGGGCGGGTTCCACCTTTATGGGGTTATTCAGCTTTCCAGTTAACGGGCCTCTACTCCGGCAGATCTGTCACCTGGCCGATGGCAACGGCCCGATCAAAGCCGACAGCGTCAACGACCTCTCAGCGATTTCCGCTGAGCCGAACGTCACGATCATGGAAACCAAGGCGCTTACCTGCGCCATCATGCCCGGGCGGGTACCGCGCAGGCCGCAGTACCTGGAATTCATGAAGCGGATCGCGCCGCCCGGCGGCAAGTTTACCCCGGGCTACGGTCAATACGGAAAAACGGAATGATCGGCGAAGGACTGCTTTTAACCGACCCAAAGCGGCACGCGTACGCCAAACAGCACCGGAACGTCACCAGTTGCTGTCGCGCTTAGTCTGCCGGGCTGCTTCGTTGATGTCGGCGGTTTCGCCTTCCTTGCGTTTCTCTTCGCCTTCCCGTTTCACCTCTTCCGGTGGTTTGCCGGAAGACGAACCCTGCGTTGTGCCTTGATCTTCATCCATAGCGTGAAGGATCGCGCGGCTGAGGCAAGCCGGACGCGTGCGGTATGGGTTCGTACCCTTGTGACCGCGTCCACAGCGGTCACGCCGCCGTGTGCGCAAGCCAGCGCCCTTCCTCGGTAAACTTTGTATAGGGCATGCTTGCCAGCATGATAACTGATTCTGTCCCAACCCGGGCAGCTCCCTGCGCGGGCAGGGCAGCCTTTCTCAGCATACAGACTACCGCCGTCACCACCAGCGCGATCAGGATAAGGGCAATCAGGACGGCCGCCACCGGGTTGGCCTTGCCGTGCGTGCGCCGCCTTCTCCTCCGACGGGCCTGGTCCTGCGGACGGTATTGATCATCCTGCATACGCCTGGGCGCAACTTACCTGGGCCGGACAAAAGCAAAACCACAAAGTTCAACGCTAACCCCCAGGTCTCACCCTTTTTCCTGAGCAAACATCCAATCCAACAAGTCCGGTTCCTGGTAAGCCGGAGTCCAGGAGTCGTGGCCGACACCGGGGTACTCAGTGTACCTGGGGTTGCCGCCGGCGGTCCGCAGACCTTCGATCATGCGCCGTGTGTAGTCGACCGGGACGACGTTATCGTTCGAGCCGTGAAAGGCCCAGACAGGGATATCCTTGATCCGCCGTGCCCGCCCGGGGTCACCGCCGCCGCAGACGGGCACCGATGCGGCGAACAGGTCAGGTCTCAGCGCCATCAATGCCCAGGTTGCAAATCCACCCATTGAAATGCCGGTGACGTAGACCCGGCGCGAATCGACCGGGTATTGCCCCATGGTCGCTGTCACTAACTCCACGAGCATCGCCAGCAGGCCGCCGACCCCGTCCTCGTTAACGTCGTTTCCGGCTTTCGGGTGTCTCCCGAGCCAGGACCCGGCACTTCGGCCTTCGCCGGCCGGACATTGCGGAGCCAGGATGAACGACGGGTGCGCTGTGCGCGACTCCGGGAGCGCGAACCGGCGGACACCGTGACGGAGTTGCGACCGATTATTGTCTCCACGTTCACCTGCCCCGTGCAAAAAGAGCACCAGGGGAAAGCGCTGGCCGGCGGCTGACTGATCCGGACTTAGAAACCGATACGGCAGGTCTACACCGGGACCGGCCCGCCAGACGCGCTCTTCGAACAGGTTAACCCATTGTCCTCTGGGTCCCATCAACGTCTCGATCATAAAAATAAAGCGCCCCCTTTATTGCAGTGCGTCGCATTGCAGCGCCCAGCTTGTACCCGCGCCATTTCTCGGATGTATCACGCAAATGTTCAGCCACCGCCTTTTGGAAGCCGTACACCGAAACCCGCCGGCCGCACGCACACGCGGATATACCTGAGTATTACGACAGCGCCTACCCTGATAAGCATCGGCGTTAGCTCGATCGAAACAGCAATTACCATTAACTCAAATCAACCCAGAGTAGTTTAGCTTATGAGCCAGTCCACGTCGGTCCAAGACCCCAAAGAGCAATACCCACAATCACCTTCGCCCAACCAACAGCAACCTATCCCTGGCTCCGAGAAGGAACTGGGCCCGAAAGCCGATCATGGTGAGCAGTCCTACAAAGGTTCAGGCAAACTGCAGGGACGTAAGGCCATCATCACCGGTGCTGACAGCGGGATCGGGAAAGCCGTTGCCATTGCGTTCGCTCGTGAAGGAGCAGACGTGTTAATCGCTTACCTCGAAGAAGACGAGGATGCGCGCGACACCGCCAAGTGGGTAAAGGAAGCGGGTCGCAAAGCCGTGCTGGTGAGCGGTGATATCCAGGAAGAAGCCCATTGCCAGCAGATCATCCAAAAAGCGGTGCAGGAATTCGGCCAGATTGATATCCTGGTAAATAACGCCGCGTTTCAGATGACCCATGAATCGATCACGGAGATCCCGAGCGAAGAGTGGGATCGCACGTTCAAGACCAACATTTACTCCATGTTTTACCTGACGAAGGCCGCAGTGGAGCACATGCCGCCCGGCAGCGCGATCATAAACACCTCTTCTATAAACGCATTCCAGCCCAAGCCGACGTTGCTGGCGTATGCGGCCACCAAAGGGGCGATCGTAAACTTCACGGCGGGTCTGGCCCAGGGCCTGGCGGAAAAGGGAATCCGCGCCAACTCGGTCTGTCCGGGTCCGGTGTGGACGCCTTTGATCCCGTCGACGATGCCGCCTGAACACGTCAAGGAATTCGGGAAATCGGTTCCGCTGGAGCGGCCGGCCCAACCGGCCGAACTGGCCGCATTGTACGTGTTGCTTGCTTCACAGGAAGCAAGTTACATCTCGGGTGCAGCTGTTCCGGTTACCGGCGGCAAACCGGTGATTTAACAAAAAACCAGCCACGGCATCTTTTCTGGGGGCGGCCTTTTCCGGCCGCCCCTTTTCTATGTCATTCCTGCCCTGTGAAAACACACGATCTGCAGACGCGCTCATCCGTGTCGGCCCCGGCAGCGTAATACAGGCATGGCTAACGATTCCGATTCTGTTCCTGAAGCGTTGCGGATGTACACCAATGACATGTCCGCCTTGAACAAACACATTGTTGAAGCGCTTGAACGCCAGCACGAGGATGATCGCTTTCAGACCGACCAACGGGTTGGTTCCTTCGTCCGGGATTCACTTGACGCCTTCCGGCGAAACGTTAATGGACTCCAGCTACATATTGACCGTTTCGGCGCCGGCACGGGCAAGGTTGTAAAGGAAGCAGTGGCAGGCGCGCTCGGCGTAGCCGCCGGTGTTTATGACAAAGTGCGCAAGGACCCGGTGTCGCGCGGTTTGCGGGACGATTATATCGCATTTAACCATGCAGTCATCTCCTACACGATGCTCCACACCACGGCACTTGCGTATGGGGACGAACCCCTGGCGGAGACGGCTCAAAACCATTTGAAGTCGCTCACGCCGTTAATCATGCGGGTCTATGAAATCATCCCGCACGTCGTGATGACGGAGTTGCAGGATGAGCCGCAGGCGCCGGTTCGCCGCGAAGCGGCCGATCTTGCGTTGCAGCAGGGCCGGGAGGCCTGGCAGCAAGGGACTTAACGGATCAAAGGTTGCGGTCCGCCTGCGCGCGTTTATCTCAGCGGGTTATGGTCTTCGGTGAATCCGGTTGAACCAGATTCACCTGAGCCGTTTTCGGTGACGCATCGGGCTGGAAGTAGCTGTCCAGGTCCAGGTCAAGCAGGAGTTTGCCGCTGTCGTGCTTTTGTTTCAGGACCTTGGCCGCATTTGCCAGGTAGCCTCCGAAACGCGCCAGTTGAGCGTTGGTGAACGTGCAATCCTCATGGAAAAAGGCGCGAACCGCCGGGTCGGTTTTCCATTTGTCCGCAAAGTCCAGCAACCGCTGGTATGTCTCAGGGTGCAGGTGGCTGATCGCCGCCAGGTATCCCTTCTGTTCAAACACATTCTGGTTAAGGAGCCCGGCGTTCGTATCGACCAGCGTAAGTCTACGCACGGCAAGCTTCGGCGCGCCGGCGGGTAAATCGTCGGCATTGCGCGAATTCCTGATCCTGCCTTGATCCACGTAATAGAACGTCTGGAAATCAGCGATGTTGCCGCCGGTAAGCCGGTCGGATTGGGCGAGCAGGTAATCGAGCAGGATCATCTCGCCCATGTCGCGCATCGCCACAAGCCGTTGCAAGACCGGCTGGGCGAACTGAGTCGAGCCTATCACCTTAGCTGCCGGCCTCGGATCCGCCATGTCGCGGAAGGCAACGGTTGAGCGCAGGTCATTCCCCGCCCTGTCCCAATCCGCATAGTGTTCTTCGCCGCGGGTGTTCCGCAGCAGCGCCCCGTAGATCTGGGTAAAATCGCTGGTAAACAGCGTGCGGGCCACTGACGACCGCTGCGGGTTGGCATAGTAGCGGTTAAACAAGGCCCAGCTTTTCGCAACGGCGCCGTGCAGGTTTGATTCGGCTGCCAGGCGCACGAGTTTCTTGTGCTGCTCAATGTCCATCGTCCGCAGGATTGCCGGCTGAATGTCGCAAATGCCGCCCAGGAGCCGCGACACATGGTAATACCCGAGAATCGCGGCGGTGCAGGTCGTCGTGTAGACGTTGTCGGTCTGCTTGAACTTGGCAAGATCTTTGCTCGTTTTCCGAACCTGGGTGCAATAAGCGACGGTTTCAGGGTCCGGCTTGACGCTGCCTTTGGGGATATTGAACAGTTCGACGGCCGCGCTTGTGCTCTTGTTCTTGGGCAGCAGAGCCACGGCGCCGTCGTCCGGCGTGTTGCCGATTTTGTAAAAATCGTAGCGTGCCAGCTCTTTCTCGTGCGCTGAATCCTGGTCGCGGTATTTCGCAAACCCAAGGTGCCTGGGCAAAACCGCGATCTCCTCGGGCCGGTTGCCGCCGGGAACGTTGAACCGCACCGTCTCGGCCCCTCGCGGCGCCGCGCGGTTCAACGAACCCTCATAAGGGTCAGGCGGCTCGGCCAAGGTGGATACGCACAGGCCTGCATAAAAAAGTGCCGCCGCGTACGCCAGGCAGGCGCGCTGTGCGGCAGGTGACGTCAGAAACCTTGACGCAAGCATAAGCAAGTAAGGGTAGGACAAACCGGCGCCAGAATTACAGCGTACGAATTGCCGGCCGGGAATTACCCGAACGGGTGAATACAACAAACCGGTCCGCAGAACACGCAGAGAACGCAGAAAAGAGGAAACATCCACAGATTACACAGATTGACACAGATTAAGGTCACACGGCGGCCGCAGCGGGGGTGGCGGGCACGACGTAAGAGTTCACACGGCGAACACGGCGAGCCACGGCGACCACGGCGGGAAGAAGAGTTACAGAGTTGACGTCGGCGACTCTTCCCCAAGCTCGTGGCCGACACCCGTTAGTCGTTACTCGTTAGGCGCCACTTCTTCATTTATGGCATTTTTCCGCTTGTGGCATTTGTGGCATTCTCTGCCGCTCCGAACCCCGAACCCCGCACTCCGAACTTTCCTTATTCGTCCCGGCTCGCCGGCTCTGCCCGGAGCGCTTCGGACACCTTCTCGATCTTGATCAGGTTGGTTCTTCCCGGGGCGTTGTAAGGCGTTCCGGCGGCGATCGCCAGAACATCAT
>JAFBAP010000084.1 GCA_019247695.1 Verrucomicrobiota bacterium
CGACACCCTCTTCCATTTGTGGCATTTTTTCACTTGTGGCATTTGTGGCATTTCCTAGGATCTGAGTTTCGCGTCCAGGGCTTTGGCCACGCAGGACGGGACGAAAGCGTCCACGCTGCCGCCCAGACGTGCAATTTCCTTGATGAGGCTGGAGCTCAGGTAGGTGTACTCCTCGCGCGGCATGAGAAAGACGGTTTCGACGCCGGGTTCCATTTTACGATTCATGAGGGCCATCTGGAATTCGAATTCGAAATCGGACACCGCCCGGAGGCCCCGCAGGATGGCACTGGCCTCTTTCCGGCGCGCGAAGTCGACGAGCAACCCATCGAAGTGATCGACGACGACGTTCCGGGCCTCCCGGCACACCTGCTCGATGAGGTCGACGCGTTCGGCAAACGAGAAGAGGCTGGTTTTCTTTTGTTCGTTTGAGGCGACGGCTACGATCAATTCATCGAACAACCGGCTTGCACGGCAGATGACGTCGAGGTGCCCGTTGGTGATCGGGTCGAAGCTTCCAGGGTAGATGGCGCGACGCATGAAATGGGAATCGATGGGCGTCTTTTTCTTTTTATTACTCCCACTCGATCGTGCTGGGGGGTTTGCTGGAGATGTCGTAGCAAACGCGGTTTACGCCCTTCACCTCATTGATGATGCGGGTGGAGAGCCGGGCAAGGATCTCGTACGGAATCCGGACCCAATCGGCCGTCATTCCGTCCTGGCTTTCGACGATGCGCACCGCCACGGTGTTATCGTACGTCCGCTGGTCGCCCATTACCCCGACGGAGCGTATGGGGAGCAGAATGGCGAAGGATTGCCAGACCTTGTAGTACCAATCGGCGGCCTTCATCTCACTGACGACGATCTCATCGGCCTGCCGCAGAATGGAAAGCCGTTCTTCGGTGATTTCACCCAGGATTCGAACGCCGAGGCCGGGCCCTGGAAAGGGCTGGCGGAACACGATTTCGCGCGGCAGCTCAAGCTCGAGCCCGACCTGCCTGACTTCGTCCTTGAACAGCTGGCGCAGCGGTTCGAGGAGCTCGAAGTCCATCTTTTCGGGTAATCCACCGACGTTATGATGGCTTTTGATCAGGGCGGCCGGGTTGCCGGCGATGGCGACGCTTTCGATCACGTCCGGATAGAGCGTGCCCTGGGCCAGGTAATGGTAGCGGCCCTCCGGGCCGGAGTCATGCGCCTTTAATTCGCGCGTCGTCTCCTCGAAGACGCGAATGAATTCCTCGCCGATGATTTTGCGTTTTTGTTCCGGGTCGGTCACGCCGCGCAACCTGGCCAGGAAACGCTGGGAAGCGTCCACGTAGCGCAGTTTGATATGGAAATTTTCGCCGAAAACCCTTTGCACCGTTTCGGCCTCGCGCGCCCGCAACAACCCGTTATTGACGAAAATGCACGTCAGGCGATCCCCCAGCGCGCGGTGGAGGAGGGCGGCGGCCACGGATGAATCGACACCGCCCGATAGGCCAAGCACGGCCTTGTCCCGGCCAACGCGGGCGCTGATTTCGCGGCAGGTTTGCTCGATGAAGGAACCCATGGTCCAGTCGCCGCGGCAGCCGCAGATACGGTAGAGAAAATTCTCCAGGATTTCCTTGCCCAGCGGCGTGTGCGCGACCTCCGGATGGAACTGCAGGCCGTAGAGTCTGCGCTCGATGTCCGCGATGGCGGCATACGGTGAATTCTCGGTGACGCCGATAGCCGAAAATTCCGGGGGCAACGCGGTGATCTTATCCCCATGGCTGTTCCAGACCTGGAACTCGTCGGGTAATCCCTCGAAAAGGGGGTTCAGGCCGGTGGTCCTCAGGTGGCCCGGACCATACTCCCGGCGTTCCGAATACTCGACCCGGCCGCCTAGAAAATGGGCAAACAGCTGGACGCCGTAACAGATGCCGAGGATCGGCAGGCCAAGGTCGAAAATTTCCGGATTCAGCAAGGGCGCATGGGCGGAAAAAACGCTGGCCGGGCCGCCGGAGAGGATGATACCCTTCGCCCCTTTGTCGCGGATCGTTTTCGGGTTGGCATTAAACGGCAGGATTTCGGAATACACCCGGCATTCGCGCACCCGCCGCGCGATGACTTGCGTGTATTGCGATCCGAAATCCAGGATCGCCACTTTTGAACCGGAGAAAGCTTCGCCGCTGCTCATCGGAGAAAAGGATTACGGGTTACCCGTTACTGGTGTACCCGGTTCGCGCAAACGTTTTTGTTGATTGATTTGTTGGTCTATAATGGGTGCTAAGTAATGGGTGTTAAGTTGCGAGTAAGAGGAAAGTCTAAAGTGATTCCGCCTGCACTCCTTCTGGAAGGGTACTGCAGCGGCATTTTCCCGATGGGGACTGACCACGGCGAAATCGCGTGGTTTTCGCCGGACCCGCGCGGCATCATCCCGTTGGACGGGTTTCACATTCCGCACGGCCTCAAGCGAACCTTGAAAAAGGGGCTTTTTGAAGTGCGGATAAATCAGGCGTTCGAAGAGGTGATTCGTGCGTGCGCCGCCCGGAACGAGACGTGGATCAGCAAGGAAATCATTGCCAGTTACCTTAACCTGCACCAACTGGGTTATGCGCACTCGGTGGAGACCTGGCGGGAGGGGCGCCTGGCGGGCGGCCTTTACGGCGTAGGCCTTTACGGGGCATTTTTTGGCGAGTCGATGTTTCACTACGAAACCGACGCTTCGAAGGTTGCCTTGGTGGCGCTGGTTCACCGTTTGCAGGAGCGCCAATACCGGCTCCTTGATACCCAGTACATTACCCCTCACCTTCAGACCTTCGGTGCAGTGGAAATTTCCCGGACCAAGTACCTGCGCTTGCTCCGGCAAGCCCTGGTACTCGACTGCAGGTTTGTGTAACGCGTAACCGGTGCCAGGCGAAACCTTACGCCGCGTGCGGTCCTCTCCGAAACCCGCTACCCGTTACTCGTTACCCGTTACCTTCTTCTTCTCCAGCGGCCACCATATCCGGAAAGGCAGCGAGATCAGCAGGCTGATCGCGGCGATATGAATGGCGTTCTCGAGTCCCGCGGTCGTGGCCACGGCGGCCCAGATCAGGCCCCCTAATGCCATCGCCCCGCTGCCGGTCATCATCAGGATGGCGTTGATCCTGCCGCGTGAGGCGTCCGGGGTCGCCCGCTGGCCGACTGCCCAGATCTCGGTGGCCGCCAGCGTCCAGGAACCACCGGCTACGGCGGCAACCGCCAAAAAGAGAGCTCTCTGCCGGACGAAGCCGATCAAATAAAAGACGATGATCAACAAGGCGCACGCCACCACGGTGATGGCGTTGGGTGAGAGTTTCTTCTGCAGGATCGGCACCATGAGGATGCCCCCGACGACGGATCCGATCCCGAGCGCGGTAAAAAGCAGCCCGAGTTCGCCGGAACTCATTTTAAGCACTTGCAACGCGAAGGTCGGGAGCAACGCCGGGACGAGCGAAATGAAGAAGTTGAAGAGAAGGTTCCGAAAGAGCACCGTCCGAATCTGAGCGCGGCGCTCGATGACGCGTTTAACTTCCGCGACCGCCTCCTTCAGGGTAGGCGGATGTGCCGGCGGCCCTCTCCGCCCTTCCGGCAGGAATTTCATGGAAAGCGACACGCCCACGAAGGTCATGGCGCCGGCCAAAAAGATCGACCTGGGACCGAGTTGCGACAGCAGCAACCCGGCCAACGCCGGTCCCAGGATACCGGAAAGGTTAACCTGCACCCCGCTCAGGGCCACCGCCGCCTCCACGTCCGGTTCATCCACGATTTCCACGAACAAGGCCGCCCAGACCGGGGCACTCAAGGCCAGCCCGGCGCCGGAGACCAGCGACAAGCACAAGATTAATTGGGCCGGCAGGTTTGGAATCGCGCTGACGGCGGCAAGTATCGCCGACGCCAACCCAAGCCCAATGTAAACCAGACGAAGCAGCCGTTTTCGAGGCCAGCGATCAGCCAGGATCCCGCCTGGAAACGTGACCAGGAAGAACGCTATGGACGACACGCTCGGTATGATCGACAGCAGGAACGTAGAGGCTGAAACCCGGTGCACCAGCCAGCGCACCGCGACCTCCTGCGCCGACACAAGGCTGCCCGAAGTACAGCTGAACAGCCATAAAAGCCCGAAGGCCCGGTTCCTGATCGGCAACCAGGTATTCGCAGTTTTGCTGGGAGGCGGCGGAGGGTTTTGCGGATCAGAACGGTTCGAAGTGTCCAACGCCGGTCTGATCGTTTCTGGATGCTTGCAAGGTTTGGTGCCCACAGCCGGGAGCTGGTAACCGATCAAAATACCGTTACGCTCACGTGGTCATCATTTGCCAGCGAGAACCTTTGCTATGCCTATCATTTCCGTTCGCGACCTGCTTGTCCAACGAAGCGGCAACATCATTCTGGAAGGCCTGAACTGGGAGGTACAGGAAAACGAACATTGGGTGGTGCTGGGCGCCAACGGCTCAGGCAAGACCAGCCTGTTGAGCTGCGTTACGGGGTACCTGACGCCATCCCGCGGCAGGATCTGCGTTCTGGGCCGGGAATACGGCCACAGCGACTGGCGTGAACTGCGCAAGGAGGTAGGTCTGGTGAGCTCAAGCATCCGGCACTTTATTGAGGATGGACAGACGGCGCTGGAGGTTGTCGCCAGCGGCCGCACGGCGGAACTGAACCTGTGGCATAAGCCTAAGGCGGCTCTTCGCGAAGCCGCCTTATCGGTTCTCCGCCAGGTTGAGGCTGAACCGCTGGCCGGCCGTCCCTGGCTTTACCTTTCCCAAGGGGAACGCCAACGCACCCTGATCGGCCGTGCGCTGATGGCGCAGTTTCGAATCCTGATTCTCGACGAGCCTTGCGCCGGGCTTGACCCGGTGGCGCGGGAACGCTTCCTGGACTTCATCCGCCGCCTGGCCCTCGCACCCGAAACTCCCAACCTGGTCATGGTTACCCATCACGTGGAAGAAATTTTGCCCTGTTTCTCGAGAGCCCTCGTCCTGCACCGGGGAAAGATCCTGGTGCAGGGTCCGTCGAACAAAGTGATTACCTCGCCAGTGCTCTCGACGGCATTTGAAGCGGAGATCAAGGTGCTCCGGCGCCAGGCCCGCTTTGAATTGCAAGTGGGCACACGGCGGGCACAGCGGGAGAATGCGGGCACAACGTAAGAGTTCACACGGCGAACACGGCGAACCACGGCGACCACGGCGGGAAGACAAAATTACCCAGCACCCGATGTTCGGCCCCGAATTCGGCTCCCGGCAAGGATTACGCCGTCTTTGCCCCGGAGCGGCGGGCGCCTGGAACGTTAATGCCGAGTACGCTCGCCGCTCCGGGGCAAAGACGGCGTAGATTCTCGCGTGCCTGACGAGCCGCCCTCACTGCTGGCATTCCTCTTCCCTCCGTGTTCGCCGTGGTTCGCCGTGTTCGCCGTGTGAACTCTTACGTTGTGCCCGCCGGATCGCTGTGCCCGCCGTGTGACCGTGTGACCGACACCCTGCAAACTAAATCTTCGCAAAGGCTGCGGACGTAGCGCATCTTGCAACCCTATTGTGCGTTGTATGCTGCGCCCGCGATTCCCCCTGTTTTTGATTCCCCTGGCTCTCCTTCCCGGCTGCGGCGAGCGACCACCACCGGGCGCGACGGGCCAGGCACCGCCCCCTAAGAACGTGCTCGTGACGCAGGTCAGCACTCAGGACGTGCCGATCCAGTTGCATGAATTCGGCCGGATCACGTCGCCGGAATCAGTTGACGTAAAGCCGCAGGTGAGCGGGCGAATTACCGAAGTGCATTTCAAGGATGGCCAGGAGGTGAAAAAGGGAGACCCGCTTTTCGTCATCGATCCGCGGCCGTTCCAGGCTGATCTTGAGCAGTCCCAAGGCCAATTGGAGGCCGACCAGGGGCAACTGCAGCTGGCGCAGCGCAACCTGCAACGGGATGAGCAGATCGGCAAACAACGGTTTGTGTCGGAGCAGCAGATCGACCAGGACCGCACCCAGGTTCAGAACTTTCAGGGCGCCATAACCAAGGATCAAGCGGCCATTGAACTGGCCAGGCTCAACCTGGAGTACAGCCAGGTGCGTGCGCCGGTGGACGGGCGGACCGGCAGACGGTTGGTGGACATGGGCAATTACGTGGCGACGGGCGGGGCAACGCTGGTAAACATTCAACGGCAAGACCCGGTCTACGTCGACTTCAACATTTCGGAGAACGATCTGGCGCGGCTTCGAGAAAATCTGGCGGGCCATACCCTTAGGGTCGACGTGGACTCACCGGCGAAACCGGAGGTCACGAAATCGGGTTCATTAAGTTTTCTCGACAACGCGGTCTCGACGCAAGCCGGGACGGTGCTGTTGCGGGCGACGATCCCGAATGAAGACCGTTACCTCTGGCCGGGACAGTATGTGAACGTGGCCCTGACCCTGCAGGTGCTGAGAAGCGCCTTGGTGGTTCCGAGCCAGACGGTCCAGTTGGGCGGCAAAGGGCCTTTCCTTTTCGTGATCAAGCCGGATCATACCGCTGAGCAACGGCTGGTGACGCAGGGTCCGCATTTCGGCGACGCGACGGTGGTTTCGAAGGGCGTGCAGGCAGGTGAAACCGTGGTGGTTGAGGGTCAGCTCGCGCTCGCCAACGGCATGAAGGTTAACCCGGCGCCCTATAAGGCGAATGGGTCCGAAACGCCTCCTCCGGACGGGGGACACGACGTGACGGAAAACAATCCGGGCACCGGTCCTGATCAGCGGCCGAAACCGACCCCGGCCCAGGAGGTCAAGTCGGCGCTGTGAGCCTATGAACTTTTCCGAACTTTTTATCAGACGGCCGATCATGACGTTGCTGCTCACGATCAGCGTCACCGTTTTCGGTATCCAGGTCTTTCGCCAGTTGCCGGTCAACGACCTGCCGGCCGTGGATTACCCGGTGATCCAGGTCCAGGTGAGCTACCCTGGGGCGAGTCCGGAGACGATGGCCAACACGGTCGCTACGCCGTTGGAGAAACAATTTTTGCAAATCCCGGGGCTTCAGCTGGCGACCTCGAACAATCAGACGGGCCAGAGCACTTTGGTATTGCAGTTCGGCCTGGATAAGAGCCTGGGGGATGCCGCCACCGACGTGCAGGCGGCGATTTCGCGCGCAACAGGTTTTCTGCCGACCGACCTGCCGCAGCCGCCGTCGTTTCAGAAGACCAACCCGAACGACCAGCCGATCTTCTACCTTGCACTGGTGAGCGACACCCTCACCGAAGGCGCGCTTTACGACTACGGCAACACCCAGCTGGGCCAGCAGATCGCGATCATCAACGGGGTAAGTCAGGTCAACGTTTACGGCGCGAAGCGGGCGATTCGGATCAAGGTCGACGTCAACAAGCTTTCCTCCCTGAATCTCACGATGACCGACGTGACGAACGCGGTCGGCCAGAGCACGGCCTATCAGGGCGCCGGGCAATTTGACGGCAAGTACCAGACTTTTCTGCTCCGGCCGAACGGGCAACTCTCGACTGCAGTCCAGTACGCCGAAGTCATCATCGCGCGTCCGAATGGCCAACCGGTTTACCTTAAGGACGTTGCGCGCGTCGTGGAGTCGGTTGACGACGAGCGTATCAGCCGCAACTTCTGGGCCCGCAGCTACGGCGAGGCGCCGACCGAGGTGGTCCTGGCGGTCAGCCGGCAAGCCGGCGCCAATGCGGTTGAGGTGGCCCGCAAAGTCAGGGAGTTGCTGCCGGCTTTCGAAGCCCAGTTGCCCGGTTCGGTCAAGCTGATTCCGCTCTACGACCGCTCCAAGACGATTGTGGCCAACGCGGAGGAAGTCGAGCGCACCTTGATGATCGCCTTCGCCCTGGTCGTGATCGTCATTTTCGTCTTTCTCGGGCGCGCGACGGACACGCTGATTCCCTCCGTGGCCTTACCCCTTTCGCTGCTCATCACGTTCATCGTCATGGGCGCGCTCAACTTCAGCCTGAATAACCTGACGCTGATGGCGTTGACGCTGGCGATCGGGTTCCTGGTCGACGACGCGATCGTCTTTCTTGAAAACACGGTGCGGCTGATCGAAGGCGGCGAGAAGCCGATGGACGCGGCGATCCACAGCGCCCGCCAGATTACCTTCACCATCATTGCGATGACGGTGTCGCTGGCGGTGGTCTTCCTGCCTTTGGTGATGGTGACGGGCATCATCGGGCGCATTTTCCGGGAGTTCTCCGTGACCATCATCGTGGCGATCTTTGCCTCGGGACTCGTGTCCATCACCCTCACGCCGATGATGTGCTCGCGGATCCTGGGCCAGCGCAGCCACGAGAACAAAACCTGGATGGAACGCCATGTCGGCGGCCTGTTTCGCCGGATTGCCGAAGGCTACGGGCGGACCCTTTACTTTTTCCTGCACCACCGCTGGATTTCAGCGGTAACCTGGGTGGCGTGCCTGGGGCTCACGGTCTGGCTGTTCGGGCTTTTGCCCAAAACGTTTATCCCGCCGGGGGACAGCAGCTTCATCCGGGGGGTAGGCATCGCCGTCGAGGGGATTTCACCTAACCGCATCAAGCAAATCCAGCGTCAGGTCGATGCCATTTTGCGAAAGAACGATGCGGTCGACGAAACCTTTACCCTATGCGGTTTTTCAAAAGGTTTGCCGTCGAATCAGATGCTGATCCTGGCATTCTTGAAAGACCCGGGTAAGCGTCCGCCGATCAATGCGGTCGCCGCTGACCTGATGCGCGACCTGCGCCAGATCCCGGGCATCCTTCCGCTGCTCCGACCGGACCCGGTGTTGCAGATCAGCACGGGCGCAACCAAGAACAACCAGGGCCAATACGCTTACGCCATTTCCGGCGTTAACGCAGACCAGGTCTATGCGGCGGCCCAGCAGTTGGTGGCGAAGTGCCGCGAATTCCCGGGGTTCCAAAATGTTTCGTCGGATTACTTCGCGAACACGCCGACCCTGGGCATCGACGTCAATTTTCTTCAGGCGCAATCCTACGGTCTGAACAATGCCGACATTGAGCGGCTTTTGAAAAACGCGTACTCCCAGAATTACACCTACCTGATCAAGACCCCCATTGACCAGTACCAGGTGATCGTGGAAGCGGCGGACCGGGAGCGGGCCGAACCTTCGAATCTCAACCAGTTGTACTACAAGCCGGGTTCAAGTCAGGTCACCATCCCGAATGAAACGGTGGTCAGCCCGTCGCCTTACGTCGGGATGCTTTCGGTCAATCACATCAACCAGTTTCCGGCCGTCACGCTGTTCTTTAACTTAAAGCCGGGCGCCTCGACGGGCGCGGCGACCGAATTCATTCAGCGGGCCGGGGCGGAGATCCTGCCGCCGACGGTTCGCGGCCAGCTGCAGGGCGAAGCGCAGACGTTCAGCGAGACTTTCTCGCAACTGAGCGTGCTTCTGCTGGTGGCGGTTTTCATCATGTACGTGATCCTGGGGATCCTGTACGAAAGCTGGTTTCACCCGATTACGGTGCTGTCATCACTTCCGGTTGCTACCGTGGGTGGTTTGCTGACCTTGTTGCTGTTCCACTCGGAACTTTCCCTTTATTCGTACATCGGGCTGTTCATGCTGATCGGGATCGTGAAGAAGAACGGCATCATCATGGTCGACTTCGCGATCGAACAACGGCGCGCCGGCAAGACGGCGGTCGAAGCCGTGCATGAAGCCAGCGTGGAGCGGTTTCGGCCCATCATCATGACCACGCTTGCCGCCCTGATGGGGGCGGTACCGATCGCCGTCGGCATGGGTGCCGATGCGTCCTCGCGCCAGCCGCTGGGGTTGGTGCTCGTGGGCGGGTTGATCGTATCCCAATTCATCACCTTGTACGTGACTCCCGCGCTCTACCTGTACCTCGAAGGGGTCCAGGAACGGCTGAACGCGCTCTATGACCGGTTGCGGCACGCTGGAGCCCGCAGTCCGGTCACACGGCAGCCGCAGCAGGCTTAGCGGGCACGGCGATCTGGCGGGCACAACTTAAGAGTTCACACGGTCACACGCCGGCCGCAGCGGAGGAGGGCGGGCACGACGTAAGAGTTCACACGGCGAACACGGCGCGCCACGGCGAACACGGCGAACACGTAGAAGGACGCAGAAAAGAGACAAATCGTCCACAGATTACGCAGATTACACAGATTCAAGACATCCAAACCCTGCCCGCGTGAGGTATGGATGCCTTCCTTTGCGTGTTCTGCGGATGATTCCTGTCTTCCCGCCGTGTTCGCCGTGGTCCGCCGTGTTCGCCGTGTGAACTCCGTCGCCGTGCCCGCCAAATCGCCGTGGTCGCCCAATCCGTTTTGACCGCCGTGTCGAACCACGTGAATGGCAGAACAGTCGAGCAACCAGCAGGTCTACTTGATCCGGCATGGCGAAACGGAATGGTCGCGGACCGGACGTCATACCGGCCGGAGTGATATTCCCCTTACCGAGACAGGAAAGGAACAGGCAGAGTTCCTCAGGCCCATTTTTGAAGGCGTCAGGTTTGTAAAAATCCTAAGCAGCCCTTTACAACGAGCGCTGGCGACGGCGCACCTGGCTGGATTGGTCGACCGGGTGGAGACGACGGATGACCTCACGGAATGGGACTACGGGGATTACGAGGGGATCACGACCAAGGAGATCCGAAAATCGGTTCCGGACTGGACGGTGTGGACGCATCCGTGCCCAAACGGTGAAACGATTGAACAGGTTGCGGCGCGTGCTGACCGGGTCGTGCAGAAAGTCCGGGAGGTTAAAGGCGACGTTGGGCTATTTTCCCACGGGCATTTTCTCCGTGTGCTGGCAGCGCGCTGGCTCGGGATGGATCCGGCGGCCGGGAAGCATTTGGTTCTTGATACCAGCACCCTGTCGATCCTGAGCTACGAGCACGAAGATCCGGCGCTCAAAACGTGGAACGGACCGCTTGTCACTGCGGCATGCGCCGTGCCGTGGACAGAGGCGAGCGCCGCGCGCTAGAATCCTTGAGAAGCAAGATTCAATCGACCGTACATGAGTCACCCTTGCTCAGGCGGCGCGAATTTCCTTGGCCCGCACGTAATCGCGCAGTGGTTCCGGAATGATCACGGAACCGTCCGCCTGCTGGTAAGTTTCGAGCAATGCCACGTAGAGACGGGCGAGGGCTGTTCCTGAACCGTTCAAGGTATGGCAAAAGCGGTTCTTACCCTCCGCATCCTTGAATTTCAGATTCATCCGGCGTGCTTGGAAATCCTCGCAATTTGAGCAGCTGGACACTTCCAGAAACCGATTCTGGCCGGGAGCCCACACTTCGAGGTCGTACGTCTTCGAGGCTGCAAAGCCGATGTCGCCCGTGCAGAGTTCGATCACACGGTAGTGCAACCCGAGCAGCTGCAGGACCCGTTCGGCGTCAGCCGTCATTTTCTCGAGCTCGGCAAAGGAGGTTTCGGGTGTAGTGATTTTCACCAGTTCGACTTTGTCGAACTGGTGCACCCGGATCATGCCGCGGGTGTCTTTGCCCGCAGATCCCGCTTCACGCCGGAAGCAAGGCGTATGCGCCACGAAACGTTTCGGCAACTCGCCGGCGGACAGGGTTTCTTCCCGGTGGAGGTTGGTCACCGGCACCTCAGCGGTAGGAATCAAAAAGAGCTGGCTATCTTCGGTGGCATAAGCGTCCTCTTCGAATTTGGGGAGCTGGCCGGTGCCGATCATGCAATCCCGGCGGACCAGGTAAGGCGGGCTTACCTCGGTGTAGCCGTGCTGGACAGTATGAAGGTCGAGCAGAAATTGGATCAGCGCGCGCTGGAGCCGCGCGCCGAGACCATGGAAGAACACAAAACCGGTGCCGCTGAGCTTGGTTGCCCGCTCGAAATCGATCAGCTTTAGCCGTCCGGCAATTTCGACGTGATCGGACGGAGTGAAGGGATAGCGCGGCGGCTCGCCCCAGACCCGGACAACGGGGTTGGCGCTCGCGTCGGCACCGACCGGCGCCGCCGGGTAAGGTAAATTCGGAAGGATCAACAGCCGCGCGCGCTGGCGTTCATCCGTGGTGGTTACCTCCACGTTCAGAGCCGCGATCTGTTCGCCGAACGCCCGGACCTGCGCTTCCAATTCGCCGCTCGGTTCCTTCCGGGCGCGTAATGCACCGATCGCTTTGCTCAAACGGTTGCGCTCGGCATTCAGCTTCTGCAGCTCGGTTTCAAAACGGCGCCGCTCGGCATCGATGGCCAGCACGGCATCGACCTGGTCACCCAGTCCCGGTTGGCGTGCATTCAGGCGTTCCCGGACGTAGTCGGGTTTCTCCCGCAGCAAACGAATGTCGAGCATGCCAACGCCTAAACCTGAATGTAACGGGTGTCGAGTGTCGGGTGTCGGGTGTCGGGTCAGATGGCGCCACGGCGGAACACGGCGACAACAGCGAGAAGATTAAATCATCCGCAGAACACGCAGAGAACGCAGAAAAGAGAAAACATCCACAGATTACACAGATTAAGAGGACCCGGCGGGCTCAATATTTGGCGGCCACTCTAAGGCTGACACTCGCACCCCTCAGGATGCCATTCCGAACTCTTTCCCCCCTCTTCCCGCCGTGGTCGCCGTGGCGCGCCGTGGTCGCCGTGTGAACTCTTACGTTGTGCCCGCCGTGTGACCCGACACTCGTTACCCGTTACTCCTCCGTCAGAAACCAGATGGTTCGCAGGGCGTTGCCCTCCAGCCGGTTGTTGATGTAGACGAAAACCGGCTTTCCCTCCCGTACGGCCGCATCCCAGATGAGGGTACGGGCGGCGCGCCGGGCGGAAGGATCGACCACTTTGGTCTCGGTGTAGGGACTAAATTCCTGGACGGCTTGCTCGTACGCGCGCCCCGGAGTCAGGAGGAAACGGGCGGCCGCGAAATCGGCGGTCGCATTTTTCGGGAGCTGCAATTGTTCTTCAGCGGTGGGCATCCGGGTCCATTGGTTGTAAACGTGGGTGACGTTATGCCGGTGAAGCACGCGAAAGTAAGCCGGGTCGAGGTATGATTCGTTCCGAATTTCGACTCCGTAACGCCACCCTGCCGGAAGCGCGCCCAAAAATTCGTCGAGCGCAGCAAAGAAATCTTCCGGATGCCGGAAATCGGTTTCGCGGAATTCTGAGAATTCGAAGATGAGAACCCCGGTCTGATCCCGAAACGGTTGCAGGGGCGCCAGGAAGCGTTCCCGGAAGAGGTCGGCATTTAAAAAATGCTCGTTGAACTGGCCCTGCACCTGGCCGAATCGGGGCAGGCGAGGAAACCGTCTGATGGTGATGGTATCCGTAACCTTGAAGGTTAACCGGAAACCCGGGTCAACCTGGCCGAAGAGCTTGTCGAGGTACGGAGGATCCGGGAATTTGTAATACCCCGCGTCGACGCAGACCGAGCGGAAGAATTGCCCGTATTCGGCCAGGCATTCGTCCTCAAACCGTTTTTCCGAGTAGCGACCGCGGTTTTCGTAAAGGGACCGGTCGTAGAGCATGCCGAGCCATCCCGGATACTTCCAGGAAGAAGTCCCGATAAACGCCCCTTTGGCCGCCAATTTGAAGAGGCGGTCGCGCAGCGCTTCCCGATCAAAGTTCAGTCCGAACAGTTCCAGCATGTCGCGCCGGTTTCAATCGGCATGTGGGCGCCGTTTATGGTGGTGGGCGGAAGGTGAGGGAGACGGCGTTGGGGTTGGCGCCGGCGATGGCGATGGCGATGCCGCCGGGGCCGGTGCAGGCGGTGAAGCTTGAGCTTGCGTCTGATTGTTATTACGCGCCAGGTTCGACGGCCGCAAACCGGGGATGCTGGCGTACCCATCAAACCTCGGCGTCCGGGCCGGGTCATTTTTTGACGGCTGCCCGTTCGGCAACGTGAAGTCAAACACGCTCACGCCGTAACGCTGCATGCTGTTGTAGGTTCGGCCGTCGCTCGCCCCGACCATGAGCCGTTTGCCCGATTTCCTCTCTTTTCCCAGATAAATCATGACGTGCGTCACCGGTACGTCCCGATTGACGCCGTAAGTACCGGACCAGAACAGGAGATCTCCCGGTTGGAGCTCGTCGAGTTCGAAGGTGTCCTGGCGGCGGCTGAGCACCGCGTGGAAATCGCTGTATCTGCGCACCCAGAGGTACTGCTCGCTCGAGTCGCGCGGCGCGTCACGAAAACCGACCTGCCGCAGCACGTAATAAATGAACCCGGAACAATCCATGCCGCCGTTTGCGGGGTCGTTGGAACCGTAGGTGTACGCGAGATTCTTCTCGGTGAGGGCCAGGGATTCGCGGATCAATTCCTGAATCTTGGGCGGCTGTGATGCATATTCCTTAAGGGCATCCGGCGGCAAGCTGCTGACCTGCGCAGGAATGGGCGTCGAGTTGGGGGTTGCGCCCGGGTTTCCGGCGGCATCGGCCATAGAAGTCCGGGAGCGCGCCGAAGGCGTCGGACTCGGCTCGGGTTCGGGCGTGGGGGTTGGGGTTGCTTTCGGGTGTCCGGCCGAGGCCGGCCTTTTACCGGTCTTGGTGGAGTCCTCGTCCTGGTCATCCTGATCTTCCGTGTGCACCCGGTTTTTGCGGTGCGAGGAGACCCGGTGTTTCCGGGAATGTTTCGAGGTGCCGGAATCGTCGTCTTCTTCGTCGGTGAGCAGGCTTTTTACGCCGTTGCTGAACGCGTGCAACGTCCGGGACAGGTTGCGCCCGAGGTCGTTACCGGCCCGGGCGGGCAAACAGGAGAGAATCATGCTGGTCGCAGCGGTGACGGCCAGGCGGTGGGGGAATTTCATGCGACGCGCGCAAGCTCTTCGAGCAGGTTCTGATTCAAGCGAATCCCGGCATAGAAGTTTTCAAGCAGAAAATTTTCATTCGGCGAATGGGCCTTGCAATCAGGGAGCGCCAACCCGAGCAACAGGGTGTCGGTACCCAGCACGTCTTTAAACGTCTGGGTGATCGGGATGCTGCCCCCTTCGCGGATGAACGCAACCGGTTTATGGAACGTGCGTTCCAATGCCGTCTGCGCCGCCCGGCCATGGGGGGAATCCGGGCGTACCAGGTACGGTTTGCCTTCGTGTTGGGACACCGTTTCCATAGACACCGATGCCGGGCAAAGGTCGCGCAGAAAATCAGTCACCTGGCGACGGACCTTTTCCGGATCCTGATTCGGGACCAGCCGGAAAGAGAGTTTCGCAACGGCGCGGCTCGGCACGATGGTTTTAGGGCCTTCGCCCTGGTAGCCGCTGGCCAACCCGTTGATTTCGGCCGTGGGCCGAGCCCAGACGCGCTCCAGCGTGTTGAACCCTTCCTCACCGGCCAGCTGCTTTGCGCCGGTGGTGCGGAGCCACATTGGGTCGGTCAGGGGCAGTTTCGCCCAAAGGTTGCGTTCCCATTCTTCCAGAGGCATCACGTCATCGTAAAAACCGGGAACGGCGACGCGGCCGTGGCTGTCATGCAGCGCCGAAAGCATCCGGCTCAGAACCGTCGCCGGATTGGCCACGGAACCGCCGAAGATTCCGGAGTGCAGATCCATTGCCGGGCCCTGCAGGCGCAGTTCCAGGCAGAAAATCCCGCGCAGCCCGTAAGTGAAGGTCGGCGTAGCGGGGGCAACCATGCCCGTATCAGAAACTGCCACAATGTCCGCCCGAAGCGCCTCGCGGTGGTCCCGCAGGACCTGCTCCAGGTGACCACTGCCCACCTCTTCCTCGCCCTCAATCACAAAGACAACGTTAACCGGCAGATCGCCCTTTTCCCGCAGGGTCGTTTCAACCCCCAGGATATGCGCCAGGATCTGACCCTTGTTATCCGTTGCACCCCGAGCGTAAATCCTGCCGTCCTTGACAACCGGCTCGAACGGAAGTGAGTCCCACAACGCGAGCGGATCGACCGGTTGAACGTCATAATGACCATAAATCATGACGGTTTTGCGATCCGGATGGTGTTGGTTCCGGGCAACCACGACCGGATGGCCCGGGGTTGCCAACCGGTAAGCCTCAAGGCCGGCCTGCGTAAGCCGGTGGCATAACCACTCGGCGCACGTTTCCATCTCGTTTTTGAATTGCGAGTCGGCAGAGATCGAAGGAAACCGGAGGAAGGTAAAAAGATCTTCGAGAGGATCCATAGCCAGGCTAGAAACAATACATAACCCGCCGGAAGAGACCAGGGGGAAAGGTGTCGGGTGTCGGGTGTCGGTCACACGGGCACACGGCGGGCACAACGTAAGAGTTCACACGGCGAACACGGCGAGCCACGGCGACCACGGCGGGAAGAGGGGGAAGGGAAAAGAGTTCGGAGTTCGGAGTTCGGAGTTCGGAGTTCGGAGTTCGGAGCGGCAGCATGGGGGGTGGGTGCGAGTGTCAACCTTCGAGTTGCCCAGGTCTTCTTAATCTGCGTCAATCTGTGTAATCTGTGGATGTATTCTCTTTTCTGCGTTCTCTGCGTGTTCTGCGGATGATTTAATCTTTCCGCCGTGGTCGCCGTGGCTCGCCGTGTTCGCCGTGTGACCGCAAGATATTGGGGTATTTACCTTGGCTCGTTCTACACGTGGTATTTTTACTTGAGGGACTTCTGCAGCCTCGCTAACCTGCACGGGCGCCGTCGTTTATGTACCTGAAATCGCTCGAGCTCATCGGCTTCAAATCGTTTGTCCACAAAACCACGCTGAACCTTCATCGAGGTGTGACGGCGATCGTCGGGCCGAACGGCTGCGGTAAATCGAACGTGCTGGATGCCATCCGCTGGGTGCTTGGCGAACAATCGGCCAAGGCGTTGCGCGGCGGCGAAATGGCCGACGTGATTTTCAGCGGCACGGATAGCAAGCAGGCGGTCGGGATGGCGGAAGTGTCCCTTACGTTTGCCGACTGCGAAAAAGAGTTGGGTACAGATTACCACGAGGTCTGCGTTACGCGCCGGGTTTACCGTGACGGGGGTTCGGATTATTTGCTGAACAAGACGGCGTGCCGGCTGAAAGACATCCAGATGCTGTTCATGGACACGGGGATCGGCCGTTCGGCTTACTCGATCATGGAACAGGGCAAGATCGATCTGATCCTGAGTTCACGCCCGGAAGATCGCCGCGCGATTTTCGAGGAGGCGGCCGGTATCACGAAGTACAAGGCGCAGAAGAAAGAGGCGCTTCGCAAGTTGGAATTCACGGATGCGAACCTGGTGCGTTTGGCCGACATCATGAAGGAGGTCAAACGCCAGATCGGCTCGTTGCTGCGGCAGGCGAACAAGGCGCGTCGCTACAAGGCGTTGCTTGAAGAAGTGCGGGTGCTGGATCTGCACCTTTGCCGGCGGAACCAGGACGAACTGGCGGCGGCGATGGCGCAAGCGGAACAGGAAGCCGCGCGACTGCGCTCGCGGCAACGCTCCCTCGAAGAGCAGGTGGAATCGGAGGAGTTCGGCCTGGCTGAACAGCGCCGGGTGCTCGAAACGGTGGAGCAGCAGGGGTTGGAAGCGCGCCAGCGCATGCAGGACATCAAGGGCCAGATCGACGCTTCTCACGGGCGAATCGAGTTTAACGAGGAACGGATCCGGGAGGCGGGCCAACTGGCGGAGCGTTACCAGGCGGACGCGGCGGCGGCGGAAGAAAAGCTCCAGGTCCAGCGGGTCCAGCTGGATGAAACGGATCAGCAGCTGGCCGGGATCTTTGCGACGTTAAAGGGGGAAGAGGAACAGCTGCAGGCTCAGCAAACCGAGGTGAGCCGGTTGCGCTCCCAACGGCTTGAACGGGAGAAAGCAACGCAGGAGTTACAGCGCCAGATCCAGCAGAAGGAGAACCGGGTGGCATCGCTCCGGGGTGACTTGTCGAGCATGGTCAACCAGCGGGAAGCGGGTGAGACGCGCCTGGGGCTGCTGCAGCAGGAGCTTAACCAATCGGCTGCGACCCGGGACCATCTCGCGGCGCAAACCGCAGAGACCCGTGTGCAGCTCGAACAGGCCCAGGGGCAGGTGCAACAAGGCCGCGATGACCTGAAAGACGCCGAGCACGAACTTGCCAACGCGCAAAAGGAGCTGCAGGCCCTCGAGCGGGAATCGGGTGCGACGCAGCGGAGCCTGGCCGAGCGCCAGTCGAAGCTCGAGGTGTTGCGCCAGCTCAACGAAGAAGGCGCCGGTCTGGGGGCCGGTTCACAGGCGGTGCTCAAAGGGTTGGATAACCCGCAGCTTTACCGGGCGGCCATCGTGGGCGCGGTGGCGAATTTTCTGGAGGTTCCCGGCGACCTGATTGCCGCGGTGGAAGCGGCGCTCGGCCAGCATATGGAGGCGATTCTGGTCGCTGACCCTGACGTGGCGGAGGCGATGGCCGGGAGCCTCGGTAAAGGGAGAGTGGGGCGGGCCGCCCTTCTTCCGCAGGCCTTCATCCAACGACACCAGTCGGTTCAGGTGGAGGCATTGCCGGAAGGCAGCCTGGGTTGGATCCTTGACAAGATCAAGGTGCACCCGCCGGTGGCCTCACTGGTTAATCAGTTGCTCGGCCGCGTCGTGCTGGCCCCGGACCTGGGGACGGCTTTCCGGATCCGGCAGAGCGCGCCGGACCTGGCCGTGGCGACCCTGAACGGCGAGTACATTTCCCCGGCCGGCCTGGTGTTTGCCGGGCAGGCGGTTGAAGCCAATCAATCCATCTTTCAACGCAAGCTCCAGATCCGGACGCTTGAAGGGGAGTGCCGGGGAATCAAGGACAAGGCGGCTGAACTTACGCGAAAGCGGGACGCCGTTGCGGAGCAGCTCGAATGCATCCAGGGCCGTTTGAAAGAGCGCCGCGAAAACGCGCAGCGGGCCCAGGTGCATGCGTCCAGCTTGCAGGGCCAGCTTTTGCTCCTGGATCGCGAACTTCGGGAAGCTGAAGGCAAAGTAAAGAGTTTAAGCTGGGAGAAGAACAACACCGAGCAGCGTCTGAAAACCGCGGCCGAGCGGGTCCGGGTGGTTGAAGCCGACCTGAACGCCAATCTTTCGCAGGCCGGCGACTTGCAGGAGCGCTTGGCGGCCATGGCGGCTGAGGCCGATGCTTTGCGCTCCCACGAAGATTCACTGACGGAGGTTCTCAACGAACTCAGGGTCCGCGTGGCCACCGAGCGCCAGCGCAAAGAGAACCTTCAGCGCCAGCGCCAGCCCATCGCGGTGCGGCTGAATGAGCTCAACGATCTGCTGGCAAGCCGCCGGCGCGACATTGCGAATTATCAGGAACGCGTGCAGCGGCTCCGGCAGGAAAACGAACAACTAGGCGCCCGGCTGATCGAGCTGGAGTCCGCGCAAGCGCAGGCGGCGGCCGAGGTGGCAAGATTCCAGGCCGACAGAACCCAGCGCATCGAGATGGCCGAAGGGGTGGAGTCGAGTTTGCGACGTCTGCGTAAAGAGGTGTCCGAATGCCAGGACAGCCGGGGCCAGGAAGAAGTTAAACATACCCAGCTCGGGCTCCGCCTGGAGCGGGTGCGCGAGCATGTCACGCAGCGTTATCAGCTGGACCTTTCGCTGTTTGAGCCTGACTGGCATGCCTTTCGTGTGGCGATACGCGAACAACGCCAACGCCTGCAACAGACCGAAACCGCGGGTGACCCCCTGGTTTCCACGCCGGAAACCGATTGGCCGTTCGTCGAGCAAGCCGTGGTGGAAATGACCGAGCGCCTCGACGCGATGGGGCCGGTAAACCTGGAAGCGATTCAGGAGTACGACGAACTGGAGGAACGGCAGCGCTTTTTAAATGAGCAACAGGACGACCTGACCAAATCCAAGGCCGAGTTGCTCGATGTGATCACGAAGATCAACGCGACCACCAAGGAGCTGTTTGCCGGTACTTTCCAGCAGGTCCGCAAGAATTTTCAGGAGATGTTCGTGGAACTGTTCGGCGGCGGTAAAGCGGACCTCCTGCTGGTGGATGCTGCCGACCCATTGGAAAGCGGCATCGAGATCATCGCAAAACCGCCGGGAAAACAACTGCAATCGATCTCGTTGCTTTCAGGCGGCGAGAAGACCATGACGGCGGTGGCGCTGCTCTTTGCCGTCTATATGGTGAAGCCGAGCCCGTTCTGCGTGCTGGACGAGATGGATGCACCGCTCGATGAATCGAACATTAATCGGTTCATCAAGATCCTGGACCGGTTCGTCTCGCAGAGCCAGTTCGTCGTCATCACCCATAACAAGCGAACGATCGCCAAGGCCGACGTGCTCTACGGGGTAACCATGGAAGAGCACGGCATCAGCAAACTCGTCGGGGTGCGGCTCACGCGGCGTGAAGATGCGGACGGGCAGCAACTTGACCTGATCGGGTCCGGGGTGGAAGGAGAGCCCGGCGCCACCCCGAGCATTGCGGAGAGCTTCGGTAAATCGGGCGATCTCCACAGCGAGGCCTAGCAAATGCCACAAATGGGGGAGGGTTATGAGTGCCGAGTGCCGGGTGCGGGTAACGCGTAACTTGTAGCTGGTAACTGGTAACGGGTGGCATTCGGCCACACGGCGGGTGCGGCGGAACACGGTGACCACGGCAGGGAAGACTATGATTGCCTCTCGAAGCCGGGGCCTGACACGCGGCACCCGGTGCTCTGACGCCACCCGTTACCAGCTACGAGTTACGCGTTACCCGTAACCCGCCACCGAGTTTGTGGCATTCCTAAGGATCTCGCTGCGCAGGCGGAGGAATTCGGCACTGGTGCGGTCCCGGGGACGATCAAGTTCTACCGGAATGACCCGGTCGATGCGACCCGGACGCGGCGTCATGATGAAGATGCGGTCGCTCATGTAAATGGCCTCGTCGATGTCATGGGTGACCAGGAGCATGGTGGTGACGCGGGCCTGCCACAGGCGGAGCACCTCCTCCTGCATGCGCATGCGCGTGAAGGCGTCCAGAGCACCGAGAGGCTCATCGAGCAGGAGGACCTTGGGATGGGTGATGAGCGCCCGCGCCAGAGCCACGCGCTGGGCCATGCCCCCGGAAAGGTGGTGAGGGTAAGCGTCGGCGAACCCTTCAAGCCCGACGAGGCGGATGAATTCGTCCACTTCATGCCGTTTCCGTTGGACCACGCCCAGGGCGACGAGCCCGGATTGAATGTTGCGGCGGACGGTGAGCCATGGGAACAGGTTCGGATCCTGAAACACCAGACCGCGTGCGGCGTTCGGGCCGGTGATGACCTCCGTTCCGGCCCGAAGTTCGCCCGAGTTCGGCAGGTCGAGCCCGGCGATGAGGCGAAGCAAGGTGGATTTGCCGCAACCGCTCGGTCCGACGATCGAAACCAGTTCGCCAGCTTCCACAACCAGAGAAATGCCGTCCAACGCGCGGGTGCGCGCTGCGGCGCCGTCTCGTGCGACGAAATCCTTCGTCACATGGCGTACGCATACCGAGGACCCTTGGGCGACATCCCCATCGACGGATTGCAGTCCTACCATTTGATGGTCCCTTTCTGCCAAACGAGCACACGGTCGCGGACCTTGAACAGCGCCGTCATGAGGGTAGAGAAGAAGGCGGCCATGATCACCAGGGCGGCATAGACTTTTCCGTACTCCGCCCAGCCCTGGGCCCAGCTCACGTACCAGCCCAGGCCGGCCTTCACGCCTACGGTTTCGGCGACGACGAGGGTTAAAAATGATGCACCGAGTCCCATGAACAAGCCGATAAAAATGCTCGGCATCGCGGCCGGGATGGCCACATGGAAAATGAGGTAGGCTCGCCCGGCGCCGAGCGTGCGCGCAACATCCAGGTAGGAGGCACGGGTGTTGGAAACGCCGGAGGCAGTCAGCATGGTCACGGGAAACCAGACCGCCAATGCGATCAGCGCAACCGCCGAGAACAGCGCGGAGGGAGAAACGACCATCGCGAGGGGAATCCACGCCGTCGCGGGAATCGGGCCGACGATCTTCAACAGGGGCATGCCCCAGTAGCGCGCCCGGGGAAACCATCCGATGCAGATGCCGCTGAACAACCCGGCGGCGACCCCGAGGGTGTAACCGCCAAGGAGCAGCAACAACGAATGCCAGGCGCTGTCAAAGAGGACGTCCCGATCGAGCACCAGGCTCTGCAGGACACCCGCGGGGCTCGGAAAGTAAGGCAACGGGAGCCAGCGAACACCGGAGGTCGTCAACTCCCATCCGGTCAGAAACAACAGCGCGACGGCAATGAGCGGGCAGGTGTCGCGCATCCATCGGTGCAGCCCGGACCAGAACCGCTGGAGGGCTGCCGCCACGACGGCGGCAGCGAGCAAGCCGCTCAGGAAACCGGCGTAAAGCCGGGTTTCATCCGGCGGTTCCTGCCTGGCCGCAAACACGTGGACGGCGAGCGCAACCACAGTAGCCAGGGGAACAGCCGCCAGCATCTGCCATGGTGCTTTGGATGCGGCCGGCTTCGCAGCTACCCGGTTTCGAAGCGATTGCCCCGCTGCGCCGTCTCGCTGAGGCCGGTCTTCGACCTGCGCGATTCCGTTCATTTGGTTTCCGCGGAACAGCAGGATGCGACGTGGAGGGGGCCCCGGACCGGTGCGAACGCCGCGGCCACCCGGAGGGCTTGCTCCGGAGACACCTGGCCCGCCGTCAGTTTTTCCACCTTCACCGTCTGAAGCCACTCATCGGACACCCCTTCCAGGCGAGCAAAGGCGCGCTTCGCAAGTTGGGAAACGTCCGTAGTCGGGTTGAGCATTCCTGCATTCTTCATTTCTGTGGCCGCCGAGTTTACCGCGGCCTCCGCTCCGGAAACGCTCGGCACATAGGACAGGTGCGACAGCGCCAGGGCATTCAGATCCGGGTTTGAGGCGAGATATTTTTTCTCGACGGAGAGTCTCGCCGCGGCTGCCGGATTGGCCTCGACCCACTTGGCGCCTTTGAGCAATGCCCGGGTCGCGGCCGCCGCGGCCTTCGGATGGCCGGCGAGGAATTTGCCGTTGACCACCACCGCACAGCAGTATTCGCCTTTGTAGGGCGGATCGTTGGCTTGGTCGGCGACATTGCGCACTTTACCCTGGGCCAGCAGCAGGGTGCCGATCGGCTCGGAATCCGCCACTGCATCCACCTCGCCTTTGTCCAGCGCCAAGCCAAGCTCTCCGGCCGGGAATACCTGCCAGGTAATCTCGCGGATGGCGTCAATGCCATTGGAATGCAGAACGCGATTAGCAAAGATGAAGGGCGGCGTGCCCATCCCCGGCACGCCGATGCGCTTCCCGCGAAGGTCCTGGACCGTTCGGACGCTGCCGTTGACGGCGGCCTGAACCCGGAGGCAACCCCGATGGATGCCGCCGGTAAACTTCACGTCGAGCCCCTGCTCGAGCGGCTTGAGGAAGTACATGACCAGGTGATGGGTGATGTCGAAACCCCCGAGCGCGAGCACGTCCTTGTATTTGGACCACTCGCATTTGACCAATTCCACCTCGAGTCCTTCCTCCTTGAAGAAGCCGTTCTCGACGGCGCTGAAAATCGGGGCTTCGCACGTGATGCCGATGTAGCCGACCCGGACCTTCATGGGGTTGTCGCCGAGGGCCGGCGAGTTGGGTTCGTTTTTCTTACAGCCCGCCGTGAAGAGCAGTACGGCGCTGAGTGCCGCCGCGGTGATGAGTTTGAATCCAGACATGGTTCGATGAAGGTGCGCTGACGCAGACGCAAAAATGGTACCAGATCACGAATCGAGAAAGACGACCACGCTCCTTACATGATTGTTGAAGCCTTGTCAGCAATTAGATTGGCGGCGGTGGAGGCCGCTCCGGCCGGGTTTCACCGTCGAGCGCCGCGTCTGCGCTCTCAGTGAGGGGCGCTTTTCCCGCAGCAGTGCTTGTGTTTCCTGCCTGAACCGCAAGGACAAGGTTCATTGCGCCCGGTCTTTCGCTCGGCCGGTTGTGTCTTCCCGGCGACAAAACCCACGTCCAGCCCTCGATCGGAGGCAAAGTAGCGATGAATCCGGGTCACGCAGGCGGCGAGGTGCACCAGCAGGTCTTCCCGGCGTTTGGCATCGATCGGCTCCCGGTAGGGGCGCAGTGCCGGTTCGGGATGATTTTCGTAAGCCAGGATGAAGATGGGGATCAGTAAGGCGCCCTGCTCTTTATCGTCGAACAGGGCTTGCCAGCTTTCCTCGTTGAAACCCATGCCCCGCATGAACCCCCGCGCCCAATCATTACCGTGAGCGACCCCATTCTCATCCTCGACCAGGAAAGGCAGAAACACCTCCCCGTCATTGAACATGGGGACCATGCTGTTCCAATGCTGCAAGAGCAGGCTCAGGAAATCCTGAACTTCCTCCCGGCCCGCAAAGGGTACCTCGCAGGGGACCTCGTCGCTCGGTTCTGCACCCCAGATTTCGGGCATGAAGTCGCTGAACGGGACGGGATACGGTCCGCAGATCAAGGCGGCAAAGAACCCGTCAATTTCCTCCAGATTCCGCATCGCGTGCTCGTTATGCACCCGCGCGAGCATCTGGTCGAGGCGCTCACAATCGGCCTCACTCAAGGGGTGACTTGGCGGACGAGGCATAAGGATGGGCTGCGGGCTACGATTTTTGGGGACCAAGCCGGTCCCGAAGCGAGTTCCCCCCTGGCAATCGAGCCGGCATCGCGCCCGCGCCCGTGACGGGTTACTCGTTACTCGTGACGAGTTCCGCCGGGGCGTCGACCCAACGCCCGTGCTCACGAATCAGGTCAACCAGGCGGCCGACGGCTTCACCCTCGGGGATGTTGAACTTCACGGCTTGTTTGCCGACGTACAGGTTCACCTTGCCGGGGGCACCTCCGACGTAGCCAAAATCGGCGTCGGCCATTTCGCCTGGGCCGTTAACGATGCAGCCCATGATGGCGATTTTTACGCCCTTCAGGTGGTTCGTGGCCGCCTTGATCCGGGCAGTCGTCGTTTGAAGGTTGAATAGGGTCCGCCCGCAGGAGGGGCAAGCCACGTAATCGGTCTTGAAGACACGGGAACCGGCTGCCTGGAGAATGTTGTAGGCCAGACGCAGCGATTGGCCGGGCGCCTCTTCTCCCTGGATCAGCACGGCGTCGCCGATGCCGTCACAAATGAGTGATCCCAGGTTGGTGGCCGCCTCCAGCAAGGTGGTGACGAAAGGCCGGTGAGGGTCGGTTGGAGGTTGTAAAGTATCCTTCAACAGGATCGGATGGCGCGCGTTTACCTCCAGGGCAAGCAGGCGGAACGCGGTGATCATCGAAAGGTCCAGGCCATCGCGCACCGTCACGAACACGGTGTCAGACCGGCGGTTAACCGCCTCCACTTCGGCCGCCTCGCGCGGATCGATGGCAACAATTTCATTACGTTCGACCACGATCTCCGGCTGAAAATCGCCCATTCGGTCGAGCTTGTGAGCGATCTGATCGAACGTCTTCCGGCGCACGGCGACCCGGATCGTTTCGCGGCCGCCGGCCGGAACTCCGCCGGCCGTTTCAACGGTCTGACTCGCCCGGCGTGCATACGTGAACGGGTCGTAGGGCAGGGGAGCCGGCGGAGCCTTGACGGCGTCCGCGTCCGTCCGCTGCGCCTGAGGGTTCCGATTGTATTTGGCGACGAGGGCCTGCGCGACCGGGATCTCATGTACGCTGTCTTCGGTCAACGAAACCCGGATCGTGTCACCCAGACCATCAGCAAGCAAAGAACCGATGCCGATGGCGCTCTTGATCCGGCCGTCTTCGCCGTCGCCGGCCTCCGTCACTCCGAGGTGCAGGGGATAATTCCAATCCGGACCCGCTTCATACAGGCGCGCCGCCAGCAACCGGTAAGCGGAAATCATCACCTTCGGGTTGCTGGCTTTCATTGAGAAAATAAGATCGTGGAAGCCGAGGTCACGCGCGATGCGGGCGAACTCGAGTGCGCTCTCGACCATGCCGAGCGGCGTATCGCCGTACCGGTTCATGATGCGGTCGCTGAGGGAGCCGTGGTTGGTCCCGATGCGCATGCTGATGCCCCGTTCCCGGCAGAGTTTCACCAGGGGGGTAAAGCGCTCCCGGATTCGTTCGAGCTCCGCCGCGTACTGTTCGTCGGAATACTCTTTGACGGCGAATTTTTTGGAATCGGCGTAATTGCCGGGATTGATCCGCACTTTGTCCACCCATCGGGCCGCCTCCAATGCGGCCTCCGGCTTAAAATGGATGTCGGCCACCAAAGGGACGTCGCAGCCGCGTTCCAACAACCCTGCTTTGATTAACTGCAGGTTCCTGGCATCCTTCACCGTTGGGGCGGTGATCCGGACGATCTCGCAGCCGGCATTTACCAGGTCCAAGGTTTGCCGGATCGCCGCCGCGGTATCCATCGTGTCGCACGTGATCATCGATTGGACCCGAATCGGACAAAAACCCCCCACGCCGGCCTTGCCCACCTTTACCTCGCGGGTAAGGCGGCGCCGGTAGACGTACGGGTCCGGACAGTAGGAAAGGTTGCTCATTTGTTAATCGTGAGCCGGCGCCGGTTTGGCGGGCGCGCTGAATTTCGGCTTCTGGTTACTATTCCAGGGCAGGTCCTGGACATCATAGAACGAGATGTAAAGCATGAAGCCGATCAGCAGGATGGCGCAGGCGCCCTGCAGCGTTTCCAGCACCCGCAGGTTGATCGGCCGCCGCCGAACGGCTTCGACGAGTGAAAGCAGGATATGGCCGCCGTCGAGCACCGGGATCGGGAGGAGGTTGATGATGGCCAGGTTGATGTTGAACACGACGCTGAACCAGAGCGCCAGCTGCCAGCCGACGTCGCTCTGAAAGAGCAGGTAATAAGTCCGCATGATCATCACCGGACCGCTCATGTGCTGGAGTTTGATGTCGGACTGAGGCGACATGAGGGCGCCGATGGTGTTGCTCAGCGTCTGAACCGCCGCCGAGATCTGCTCGATGGGCGAGATGTGGGCCACGGTCATGCGACCGCCGGCATCCCAGGCGACGCCGCCCGTCGATTCGGCGCTGAACTCAACGCCGATGATCGGTTTGGTGCGCCCGTCCGGAGCGGCCGGCAGCAACCGGACCGTGCGCGGCGCTTCCTGGCCGCTGACGACCACGAGAGAAAAGGAGCGGTTCGGGTTTTCCTCGATGAAACGGACCACCTCGGAGGGATCATAAATCGGGCGGTCGTTAAGGCCGAGCACGCGGTCACCGGGCTTGATTCCCGCCACGTCCGCCGGGCTGTTCTTGATTACCGAAGCGATGACAGGCCGGCTCGGCTCCATCGAAAGGTGCAAGGTTCGACCGGCCCTGATTACGCTGAGATCCAGCGGTTTGCCCGGGTTTTTCTGAGCCCATTCAAAAATCTGCTGCGGGTAATAAAGCCGGACACCGTCAACTTCCGTCACCTCATCGTTCGGCTCCAAACCGGCCCGGGCGGCCGCGGAACCTTCGGTCACCTTGGCCACAACGGGCGTGATGGCCGGTTGTAACCCGACCTGCCGCAACGATTTTCGTTCCCACCCTTTTGTCTCCGGCCTGGTGTAGCCCGATTCCAAGGTCAGAATCTTGCCGTCACGCTCAATCTTGAAGGGGATCGTTTCACCCTCGCTGCGGACGATGTACCACGTAACGCTGTTCACCATCCCGGAGAACCGGGTAACGGGGTGACCGTCCACTTCCAGGATCTTATCGCCCGATTTGAACCCGGCCTTGGCGGCAGGCTGATCGGGAGCGACGTAACCCACGACCGTCGTGGCCTCGGCTTCAGCCGTCGGGCGACCGACGACCCACACCACCGTCGCAAAAGCAAGCGCGAGCAGGAAACTGAAGAGCGGACCGGCGAACGCCACGATGATCTTATCAAGAGGCGAGATCGGGGGCAGGTCGGCGCGGGCCGTGCCTGACTTGCCTTCAACGGCATCCATCGGCGCCATTTGCGGCAGCAGCACAAACCCGCCGGCCGGAATCCATCCCAGACTGAATTCTACGCCGCGGAAAGTACCTTTGATGAGCGGACGTCCGAACCAGATCCCGAATTTCTCGACGTGGAGTCCGCGCCAGCGCGCCGCCAGGAAATGTCCGAGTTCGTGGACGATGATCAGAAGGTTGAAAATCAGGATGACCTCAAGAAGGATCAAGGCCACACGAAAAATATTTTCTACCATGACGATGACGTATTAGAGATAGGTGAGCAAGTTTTGTGCGTGCCGGCGTGCCTGGGCATCGGCCTCAAGTATATCATCCAAGGTTGGCGACGCCAACTGGGGCGCCTGTTCCATGGTTTCGGCAACCAGCCGCCAGATGGCGGGAAAAGGAATCCGGCCTTGTAAAAAGGTTTCCACCGCCACTTCGTTGGCGGCGTTGAGTACGGCCGGCAGGGTGCCGCCCTGTTCACCGGCCGTCCGGGCCAGGTTCAAGGCCGGGAAGACGTCGTAGCGGGGCTCTTCGAATTCCAGGCGGCGCAACTCTGAAAGCCGTAGCGGTTTCAGGTTGTTGGGTACACGATCCGGCCACGTAACCGCGTATTGGATGGGAAAGCACATGTCGGAATGGCTCAATTGGGCCAAAACCGAGTTATCGGCAAATTCCACGAGGGAATGAACGATACTTTGGGGGTGCACCACGACCTGGACCCGCTCCATGGGCACATTGAAGAGCCAGCGCGCCTCAATCATTTCGAGCCCTTTATTGAACAGCGTGGCTGAATCGACGGTGATCTTCGGCCCCATCGACCAGGTGGGGTGCTTCAGGGCGTCGGCGGGAGTGACCCGGGCAAGGTCTTCGGCCGGCCAGCACCGGAAAGGGCCGCCTGAGGCAGTCAGGATGATGTTTTGAATCTGCTCGCTCGGCCGGTTTTCCAGGCACTGGAAAATTGCGTTGTGCTCGCTGTCGACCGGCAGGACGACGCGGCCGAGCCGGGCGGCTTCTTCCATAACGATGGCGCCGGCCATGACCAGGATTTCCTTGCTGGCCACCGCAAGGTCCTTGCCCGCGCGCAGCGCCGCCAGGGCGGGACGCAGGCCGGCGGTTCCCACGATGGCCACCAGGACCAGGTCTGCTTCCGGGCGGGTTGCCAGTTCGACCAGGCCGTGTTCGCCGGTGTGAATCTCGGGAGAGTACGCCAGGAGCGCTTTCAGTTGCCTGGCGGCTTCGCCATCCACGGCGCACACTGCCGGGGGCCGCAGCCGGTTGGCCTGCTCGGCCAGCCTGGTCACATTACGGTGGGCAGCCAGTCCCACGATCTCCATCCGGTCCGGGATACTGTCGGCCACTTTGACCGCGCTGGTTCCGATTGAGCCGGTGGCTCCCAGGAGGATGACTCGGCGCTTTCTCATGTGACAAGGAGCTTGAGATAAAAAAACATCAATGGTGCTGTAAAGAGCAGGCTGTCAATCAGGTCAAGCATTCCGCCGATCCCCGGCAGCAGGCTGCCGGAATCTTTGACGCCGGTACTCCGCTTGATCATCGATTCGCTGAGATCACCCACGACCGCGGTGATTCCGATAAGGAAACCTAGAATGGTGCCGTGCAGCAAGTTCAGATAGCTGAGCTTTGCCGGCAGCAGCCAAATGAGCATGTAACTGCCGAGGATCGAGAACACAAACGAGCCGACGAAACCCTCCCAGGTTTTGGCCGGACTGATGTGCGGCACCATCGGGTGCCGGCCGATCCGGCTGCCCACGAGGTAAGCGCCCATGTCGCTGAATTTCGTGACCACGACGAGGTACAAAACGTAGAACTGGCCGCGCGGCACGCCGTCGGGACCGCGCGGCACGACGTAGACGATTTTGGTCAGGAAATTGAAAAGCCAAGCCACGTAGAGCAAGCCGAAAAGCGTGTAAGCCATGGCTTCGAGCGGCGCGCGGCCGATCACCGGACGGAATATCTGCCGGGCGAACACGCCGATCACGAACACCAGGAGCGTGGCAATTTCGAAATCGTAGGCGGCCTCCGTTCCTCGGGCGTGGAAAAACAGGAAACTGCCGATGAAAGATGCCGCGCCGCAAAGCAGACCGAACCGTTTGAAGCAGCAGAGGCCGGCCTGGCGGATCATGGAAAAATATTCCCACAAACCGGCAAACCCGAGCGTGCCGATGAGAAGGATGAAAACGATCTCGTTTCCCGAGAAGATCACAAACAGCGCGATTACCCACATCGCCATCGCGCTCGCCAATCTAGGGAGGAAACGGCTCATTTACCCTCAGTGGGGCGAAGCGCCAACAATTGCCTTTCGATTTCATCCAGTTGCTGCCGGATGGGTAGATGCCGTTGTGCTTCAGCGGTGCAGAAGCTCTCGAGTGGAGCAAAGATCTGGCTAACTTCCTGATAATAAAAATCGACGGCCTGGCGGAGTTGTTGTTCGACGGCCGCGGTCAGCTGCACCCGTTTTTCGTCCATCTGGCGCCGGTATTCGCGCAGGGTTTTGCGACGGCGCATGACCGCGTACAAAGTTCCGGTGAGGGCGGCTACCCCGGCCAGGGTACCGGTAACGTCGAGAATCGCGGTATGAGTCAGGGCGGCGATAATCGTAAAGACCCCGCCTGCAGCGGCCACGCCGGTCGGGATGCGCAGCCAACGGGTGGTCTCCCCGAACAGGCTTTGCAGTTGTTGTTTGATCTTTGCGTCTGAGGTTTGTTCCAGGAGCGTCAGTTCGAGCCGTTGCAACAGGTTCTGCCGCTGGGACAGAAAACCGGGCATGACGGTTCGCCTCGCCAGGTTCGGGTCGGCTTCAAACTGGGTGCGGACCCGTTCCTGCAGGTCCTGCCAGATGGAGCGCAGGTCCGACTCAAGCAACGCTACGGCGTGTTCGATCTGGTCCTGGACCTTGGTTTTGACTTCTCTTTGGACCTCGTCCTGGAATTCTTTCTCGGTGCCGCCGGCCCCGATCAACATCTTCAAGGTATGTCCCACGCTCAACCGCTCTTCGAGCAGCGTTTCGCCCCGTCCGCGGCATTCGTCGTAGGCGATCTCGATCTCTCGAACAAATCCGCCAAGTTGCCGCAGCGTTTGCCCCTTGCGCGCCTCCAGGCCGCCTCGAATCCGCGCAAGTTTCTCCTGGTCCGAGCGCAACATCTCCAGGGATGCCTGGAGCCGCTTCCGGAGCGAGTCGAGCAGCACCTGCGCGGTTTGCACGATGGATCGGATCTTCCCGCCGCGCGCTTCGCTTTCCTGCACCGTTTGCGTGATCCAGGATTCCAGGGCACCGAACCGGCTCTCCGTCCACCGGGGATCCTCGTCGAGCGGCCGGCCGGCCAGCTTGGCTTCTAGCGCTTTTTTGGCTGACACCGCGAAAACGGGCCGGCTCGACCCCAGGATCTGCAGGGTTGTCTGCTCGAGGTAACGAATGATGGCGGCCACCTCGCCCGGCTCCCGCAGATCGGCCTGTTGCAGGATGAAGACCAGGTTTTTGCGCCATTGCTGGCCGATCAACCGCAACATGTCCCACGCGGAGGCAGCCCAGGGGTTGGTGATCGAGAAGACAAACAGGATCAGGTCGGCTACCGGGATGAAGTTTTCGGTGATGGCCTGGTGGTGAGCCACGATGGTATTGGTGCCCGGGGTGTCGACGACCTGAAAATCCCGCAGAAACCTGACCGGCAGATAACGTTCGGTCAGGTGCTCTGAGACCGGTATATCCCGCGCGGGTTCCCCGTATTTGAACACGTAGACCTTGTCGGTGGCGGGAAGGACGTCAGCCTTGCAGAACTCCTGGCCGAATAAGGCGTTGAGCAAAGACGATTTGCCGGCTTTGACCTCGCCGACCACGACCAGGGTGAGGGGTTCGGTGAGGCTGGAGAGGAGATCACGCAGGTGCTGCGTGATCTCGGGAGGCGCATCCGTCCGTTGGGCAAGCGCGATCAACGAACCAAGCACCGCCGTCAGTGCGGATCGCTGTTCCAGGTATCGCTCGCCAATCATCCGGGTTCAGTCGCTCGTGCCTGCCGTATTGATTAATGGTCCTGGCCCGGTTCGCCCGGCCTCTCGGGGGCGGGGGAAGGCGTCTGAGCCGATGAGGGCTTGGCCGTGGCCGGATCGGTCTGGCCGGTCGCCGGAGCGGTGAGGGGCGCTGAGGTTGCGGCCATCGCCGCTACCTTTGCCGGCGAGGAGGCCGGCTTCGGGTGGTTCATGGCGATGAGCTGGCTTACGGTCACAAATTTATAGCCCTTTTTGATCAGAGCATCCAGCGTGGCGGGCATGGCGTCGACCGTTTGCTTATGAATGTCGTGCGACAGCACGATCGCGCCCGGTTCCGCGCCGCTCAGGATGCGTTGTTCGATGACCGATGCACCCGGCCGTTTCCAATCGAACGGGTCAACCGACCAGAGGATCACGTTTAACCCGAAATGGCTCTCGATCCATTCCCGCTGGCGCTGGGTGACCGCCCCGTAAGGTGGCCGCAGCAGCGTGGGAGTGTAGCCGCCGGCTTCCTGAATTGCATTCTGCGTCTTGACGATCTCGTCGGTCACCCGGTCGTCGCTCAGCTTTGAGAGCTGCGGGTGCGTCCAGGAATGGTTGCCGATCTCGTGACCTTCCGCGAGGATTCGCTTCACAATTTCGGGGTGTTCGGCGGCGTTTTGGCCGATGAGGAAAAAGGTCGCCTTGATGCCCCGTTCCTTCAACATGTCGAGGAGCCGCGGGGTATTTTCAGCGCTCGGCCCGTCATCAAACGTCATGGCGATGTACTGGCCGTCGACGTGGCAGGAGCTGTAGGTGGCCGGCTTGGCCGCCGGATGCGCGACGGGAGTTTCCTGGGCGGATGCCACCCAGGGAAGGAGTAGGGACAAGGCGAGAACAGATCGGATAAGCATTTCTTCAGTAGGGCAAAAAGCGATTGAGCTTACTTGGACTTAGATAAATCGATTCAGGATAACCTCTAATTTTTTAACCGCGGCGTCAGGCCAAAGTTTCCGCGGGGTGATTAATGCCGTATCCAAGGCCCGGTGTTCCGGCCAGGCCGGTTCCTCGGGAATTCTGGCGATTACCTTGGGCAGAATCCGGCGAGCCGCTTCCGCGTTGGCCTGCAGGTGATCGATCACCGTCTGCGCCGTGACCGGTTCATCGTCGACTTTCCAACAATCGAAATCGGTGACGAAACTCATCGAGGCAAGCGCGATTTCCGCTTCGCGCGCCAGTTTGGCCTCTGCGACGTTGGTCATCCCGATCACGGCGAATCCCATGCGACGGTGAAATTCGGACTCTGCCCGGGTTGAGAACGCCGGGCCGTCCATGTTGACGTACGTCCCGCCGTTATGCACGGTGTACCCCAGGGCGGCCGCTTCCTCGGCGATGATGGTCCGAAGACCGGTGCTGACCGGATCAGCAAAGGCGATGTGGGCGACGATGCCGTCGCCGAAAAAGGTATGGTCCGAACGCCGGCTGGTCCGGTCAAAAAACTGGTCGGGCAGAACGATGTGCCTGGGACGATGATTCTCCTGCAGGCTGCCGACCGCCCCGATGCTGATGATCCAGCGGACCCCGAGAGAACGCAGGGCGAAGACGTTGGCCCGATGGTTGAGTTCGGTGGGCAGGATCCGGTGGCCGCGGCCGTGCCGGGGAAGGAAATAGACCCGCCGCCCGTGGAACGTACCCGCCGTCAATTCGTCCGACGGAGGGCCGAAAGGGGTCTGGACGGTCACGGATTCGGTGCCTTCAAGGCCCGTCATCTGGTAAAGCCCACTGCCGCCGATGATGCCGATTGCGTTGTCTGCCATGCCGCCGAGCACTCTCCGCACGTTCCGGCGAAACGCAAGAAGTCCACAGAACGGAGAGAAAACATCCACAGATTACACAGATTGACACAGATTAAGGGCACACGGTCACACGGCGGCCGCAGCGGGTTTGGCGGGCACAACGACTGAGTTCACACGGCGAACACGGCGGGCCACGGCGAACACGGCGGAAAGAAGGGGAAAGAGCTCGGCGTTCGGCGTTCGGCGTTCGGCGTTCGGAGTTCGGAGCGGCAACGTGACCCTCGCGGGAGATCGGACCTGGTTCTACGACGCCTCCGAGCTCCGAACCCCGAACTCCGAACTCCAAACTCTTTCCCTCTCTTCCCGCCGTGTTCGCCGTGTTCCGCCGTGGCGCCGTGTGAGTCTTTTACGCTGTGCCCGCCGTGTGGCGGAACTCATTTGGCCACGTCGTAGCGCAGATTCAACACGCCCGACGGCAGCGTGACTGAGCTCGTCAGGTTCAGACGCCGGCCCTGTCGCGTATCGAACAAGGGAATTCCGGTCCCGAAAAAAGCCGGATAAACCATGAGTACCAGATGGTCGATCAGGCCCGCTTGCAACAGTGCGCTGTTCAGCCCGCAGCCGCCAAGGATCCAGAGATCGCCGCCCGGCAATTCTTTGTGCTGCGCCACGAACCGTTTCGGGTCGCGACGGATCAGGGTTGCTCCCTTGGGACAGCACGCACCGTTACGACGGCTGAACACGTACGTCGGCTTGCCCAGGTAAGGCCACGGCCCAATCGAGAGGATCCGTTCCAAAGCCCCCCGGCCGACGAACAGCGCGTCAACCTGCGCGTAGAATTCCTGGTAGCCGGCATCGGCCTCGGTAATCACCCAGTCAAGTTTGCCGTCCACTCTGGCGATAAACCCGTCGACGCTCGTGGCAGTAAGGAGGGTGACTTTACGTGGCATAAGTACGCGGGCGTAACGTTCTAAGGAACGGACCGCTCCCGCCACGCGTGCCATTCCCTTTGTGAATGCTATATTACGTATTGAAAGTGCGCTGCAGGGCGAGAAAATACTTGTTTCACCCTGCACAGCTGACCGCGCGCCTGGTTTCCCGCGGCTGAAATCAGGGCGCCATCCGTCGGCCCGCATCTTTGATTTGCCTGCGCGTCCCCCGGCCGTAGCACGCCGCTCAGGGCGGCCTGAGCGGCAAAGCGCACCCCCGATCCGTTCCCCCGATACGACGGAACCGTCCGAATGGACGGGTCGCCCCGGCCGTTTAGGCGCTAGTTATCCGGTTCCTGCGTTGCTGCCCGAAGCGGCGCCAGGTCCGGGTCGGTTTCCGCCAGCGCGGTCAGCTTCGGATCGAGTTCGAGGGCGCGACGCGCCAGCGTCGCCGCCTCAGCCAGGTTGCCCAACTGCGCGGCGTAACAGGCTAAATTGTACTGGATCAGGGCAAAATTCGGGAAATGGTCAAGACCCTCCGCAAGGATGCGTTGCGCCTGCACGAGACCAAGGCTGCGACGGGTGGCGTAGGCCAGGGCAATCACCCAGTTGGGTTCTTCAGGATCGATTTCCGTCAAACGTTCGGCGACCGTCCTGGCCTCCTCCCATTTCTGCCAGGTTTGATACAGATCCGTCCAGCCAGCCAGGACCGGCACCGTTTGTTGGGCGTCCTTCGCAATGGCCTCCATTTCGTCGACGGCTTCCTGAAACAGGCCCAGTTCAGTGTAGCCCGAGGCGGCGAGTAAATGGCGTTGCTGAACTTCGTCCAGCATGATTGCAAAGGTCAGATCCAACTTCCGTCGGGAATTACCGCGTTCTTAGGCACCACCACCACCCCGTCACGGATGAAAAAGTTCTGCCCGTCCACGTTGGGCGCCTTACCATCCGGCGTGATCACCACCCCCTGGCCGATACGGGCGTTCTTGTCGATAATGGCCCGATCGATTACCGAGTTGCGACCAACACCCAGCGGGGGATCGCCTGCCGACCTTCCGGTGGTCGCTTCATCCTCATAAAAATCGGCCCCCATGAGTACCGAGTTCCGAATGGTTGCGCCGCTGTCGATGACGCTGCGCACGCCGATCACGGCGCGCTCGATATGCGCGTCGGAAATGATGCAGCCGTCTGAAATGATCGCGCGCCGGACGGTGGCCGCGTTGATCTTGCTGGCCGGCAGAAATCGCGGGTGGGTATAAATCGGCGCAAGCCGGTCAAAGAAGTTATACGGCGGCAGCGTGTCCGTCAGCGCCAGGTTGGCTTCGAAAAACGCCCGGATCGTCCCGATATCCTCCCAGTACCCCTGGAAGATGTAGGCGAAAACCTTGCGTTTCTGCAGTGACGCCGGAATGATGTGCTTGCCGAAATCGTCATAGTCATTGTTGAGCGAATCGATCAGAACCTGCCGATTGAAGACGTAGATGCCCATTGATCCCTGGTAAAGCTCGGCCTTTTTCGACAGCCCGAGGTCCTGCAGCAGTTCGGCCGGGATCATCAATTCGGACAGCAAGGCAGGGTCTTTCGGCTTTTCCTCAAACCGGAAAATGCGGCGATCCTTGTCGCTGTGCATGATGCCGAAGCCGGATGCCGCCGCCCGATCGACCGGCGTGGTGCCCAGGGTGAGGTCGGCGCCCGATTCGACGTGGCGCCGCAACAGGTCCCGGTAATCCATTCGATAGAGTTGGTCGCCGCTCAGGATCAGATAGTAGTCGTACGGCCCTTCCAAAAAGTAGCGAAGGTTCTGCCGCACGGCATCCGCCGTTCCTTGGTACCAGCGGGCCCCTTCCGGCGTTTGTTGCGCCGCCAGAATCTCGACGAAACTCTTGGTGAAATTGTCGAATTTGTAGCTCGCGTGAATGTGGCGGTGCAAAGAGGTGCTGTTGAACTGGGTCAGTACATAAACTTGCCGAAGGCCCGAGTTGAGGCAGTTGCTGATCGGAATGTCGACGAGGCGGTACTTGCCGGCGAGCGGCACGGCGGGTTTGGAGCGATCCTTGGTCAGGGGGAACAACCGGCTGCCGGCGCCACCGCCCATGACGACGGCCAGGGTGCAATTTTGTAGGGATGACACGTCCATATTCAGACAAGTGAACCAGGTCCGTACAAGTGATGTCGGTTCGTTGCCCGTCATCTTGCAAGCCGCGGAAATCTTTGTCACGATGGTTTTTTCTTTATGTGTGGCATTATTGGATACGTAGGTTCAGAAGACGCGACGCCCATACTTGTCGACGGGTTGCGAAAACTCGAGTACCGCGGGTACGATTCGGCCGGAGTTGCGCTATTGAACGGCCATGGCCTTCAAGTCAGAAAGCGGGCGGGCCGGATCAGTAACCTGGCGCAGTTGCTCCAGGAACGACCGGTTCACGGCACCACCGGACTCGGTCACACCCGCTGGGCCACCCACGGCGGCGTCACCGATGCCAACGCCCACCCGCACCTGGACCAGAGCGGCAAGCTGGCCCTCATCCATAACGGCGTCATCGAAAATTTCCAGGCGCTGCGTGATCAGCTCACCGATCAAGGCGACACTTTCCGGACGGAGACCGATACTGAAGTCCTGGCGCATCTGATCGGCGGCATTTTCGACAGAATGCCCGGCCCCCGCGACAAAGCGACCCTCCTTGAAGCGCTGCGTTCGGCGCTCAAACAGGTGTCCGGCACGTACGGGTTGGCCGTTATGCATGTCGACGTGCCCGGAGTCATCCTCGCCGCCCGCAGGGGCAGCCCGCTGATCCTCGGCATCGGCAAAGGGGAACATTTTGTCGTCAGCGACGTCAGCGCCATTCTCGGGCACACCCGGGACGTCGTTTACCTGGACGACTACGATCTGGTGACCATTGAACGGGACTGCTTCGACATCACTTCCCTGGCCGGCGCCGGCACCCGCTTTGAGGTCAGTAAGGTCGAGTTCACGAGCGAGGACGCCGAACGGGGCGATTTTCCGCATTTCATGCTCAAGGAAATCTTCGAGCAGCCCGAATCGACTCGCGATGCCATGCGCGGCCGGCTCTCGGACCAGGAATCAACCGCCAAACTTGGCGGACTGAACATGACCTCTCGCGAATTGCGGGACATCGAACGCATCGTGCTCACCGGTTGCGGAACGGCATTCCATGCCGGCCTGGTCGGCGAGTACCTCATCGAGAGCCTCGCGCACCTGCCCGTGGAATGCGAGTTTGCCAGCGAGTTCCGGTACCGTAACATGCCGATGGAAAAAGGTACGCTCGTCTTCGCCATCAGCCAGAGCGGCGAGACCATCGATACCCTCGCGGCCCTCCGCGAGAGCAAACGCAAAGGCCACCGGACCCTGGGCATCTGTAACAACGTCGGAAGCACCCTGGCGAGGGAAAGCGACGGAGGCGTCTACATGCACGCCGGACCGGAGATCGGGGTCGCCGCGACCAAGTCGTTCACCTCGCAGGTCACCGTGCTGGCCTTGCTTGCCCTCCTGCTGGGTCGTATCCGTCACCTGTCGAGTGCGCAGGGAATTGAGGTGATCCAGGCGTTGGAGACCGTGCCGGACAAGATCCGCCAGGTGCTCGCTGAGACCGAAAAAATCAAATACCTGGCCGAGAAATACGCTGATGCGGCCGGGTTTCTGTTTTTTGGCCGGCAACAGAATTACCCCATCGCAGTCGAAGGCGCGCTGAAACTCAAAGAGATCAGTTACAAATTCGCCGAGGGACACCCGAGTGCCGAACTCAAGCACGGCATCATCGCGCTGGTCCGGCCGGAGGTGCCGTCCGTCATGATCATGCCGGATGATGCCGTGTTCGAAAAGAACGTCAATAACCTGGAGCAGATCAAGGCCAGAAACGGCAAGGTGATCGCGATCGCCACTGAGGGCCGGAAAGATCTGGCGAAAATCGTCGATGACATCATCTATATTCCAAGGTGCCCGGATTACGTCGCGCCGATTCTAACCGCGATCCCGTTGCAGCTCTTCGCTTATTACCTCGCCGTGCATCTCGGCTGCGACGTCGACAAGCCGCGTAACCTCGCCAAGAGCGTCACGGTGGAATAGAGATAGCCAGGCAGCCAGATAGATAGATAGATAAGCGGCCGGCCAAACACGGCGCGACCCTCGACGCCAAAAACCCGAACGGCTCCCCACCGTTGACGCCCGCTTGGCTTGGCGCACGCCTTCAGGCGTCCCGAGGGGACGCAACCCCGGAGGAACGCCCGCACAGCACAGGGACTGAAGTCTCTGCCTAACCTCAGCCGTCCCTACGGGACCAAGGCCACGCCCGTCCGTCCGTCCTTAACTATTGACCTTCAGGAAAGCAAAGTCTCGAGCAGAAGGTGCGTTAGACTCAGAGCTACCCTTTCCAAATACGGATATTACTTAACTGAAGATCAATAAATGGCAGTGGGGTGAACTCTGGGCTAAGGTCTCCCGGCCCATTGGGTCTAAGAACCGACTCAACCCCCTGCGGATCATCCTCCGGCGTGCCTTCTATTGGGCCTTCACTGATAGAATCAGATCCGGCTAGTTGCGGCAACTGCCGGTAAAATGCCGGGTTAGACTACACCATGCTTTAGCGATCCTATCCCTTAAACCTCAACAATGCTAATGCCGGAGACTTCATCAACGATACTGAAGGCAAAATTGCATCGAAGAAACGGAGGGGTGAGGTCCAGTGACTTGACCCGGAAACAGCCGGGGATCTTTGGATGGCGCCCTGCCGCCCTGGCCGGCCTCATACCGGTTCGACCCGTCCGATGGCGATCGCTAAAGCGGTGAACCCTTCAGAAGGCGCAAACTGGAAAGCGACGGGATTACCCGAGGGATTAACCTTGAAATTGATGAAGCCCGAGCCGATGCCGGATGCAGATTTGCCGTCCCCGGTTGCGCGCGTGTCATCAAAGTGCGGCCGGTCGGCGGAATCGTACACGCGGACAGAATAAATTCCGGAATCGTTGGCGGCCGGCGTTTCGGCGACGAAGAGCACGTGCCCCGTGTTATGCCCTGGTTCGATTTGTGCGAATCGCCACGCGATGAGGTCTCCCCGGCGCGCGTCCCGCAGGAAATCGATTTTATGCCACCCGCCCGTTGATTCCGGGGTCAGCGAATTGAAGAAATCATAGTACTTGAATGCGCGCGGCCGCGGTTGGTTCGTCTCCTTTGGGACCTGCGCGTAATGGTCAGGTGCGGCCCGCTCCAGAACGAAGCCCACGAACCCGTTGCAATCGCAATCGTAGATTCCCCTGTCCACGTCGATGCGTTCGTGGTGCTGGTAGTCGGTCTGCTGCAGGTTGTTCACCACGAACTCGGCCTGCTCAGCGATCTGCCCGGAGAGCGACTCTTTTGACGTCGTTGTCATATGAAGATCCCACTGGTGACCTGAATAGAAGGAAGTTACCCGTTCAGTCCGGTAGGGCGGCGATTCGTGCCGAGCCCTTAAGCGGCACGAGCGTGTATTTGCGTTGCGCCCCGTCGGCGGTTCCCCCGGTGGTGGTTGCGGTCTTGATTCCGAAGCTGCGGAACGGCTGTTTCTTCGTTTCGCCCATGTTCACCGGCGGCAACGCCAAAGAGAATTTCAGAAAATGCTCGGTTCCTCCGAGGACTTCGACCGGTCCTAACGTCACGCTGATCAGCGATCCGACCGGCGCGTCCTGGACCTCGATTTTGTCACTGAAAAAGGCGAAACTGCCTTCCGGCCCGTTGTAAGTGAGCTCGGGGCCGGTTCCCGGCTGACCCGGGAGGATGGGGCCGGGCCGATCAGGGTAGTAGGTTATCACCGTGGTACCCTCATCGTGCGTGAAGGTAAATTCATTGGCTTGTGGTGTGTTCATGCCTTTAACGTTCCAGGTTAGATTGATGGTAGGTGCGCCAGGTCGGCTTTTGTACCTTCCCCAGCCCCCTCCCGGTGAACCGGGTGGGTTTGGGCTACCGTCGCGGCCGTCCTCAGCGGCGCACCCGTCCCTTTGGGAGACGGTGGCGGCGCGTCGTCGGCACGCGCCCGGCGAGCAAGACGCGCACGTGTTCACCCCGTACAACGTGAACACAGGTCCCGGGTTTCATGCCGGTTGGGAAAAATCGAAAAATGCGTACCGACGGTGATCAGGATCGGCAAATGCCCCACGATCGAGAGCTGAGGGAAAGCCGGAAAGACGCTGACCGATACCTGCAATACCCGCTTCAGAGAGCGGGCAGGGGGTCAGATCTCGATTCTGGAGCTTTGTACGCGTCTGCATGGTCGGGTGCAGCGCACGCTCGGCCGTCAGTTATGGCGCGATCCTTGCCCACCGGGGTACTCCAGGATGTTGAAGATTGAGGTTGTCGGCGCGGACGGGCACTTGGGTGCACGCCCGTGGGATTGACCGCGGGGCGCGCGCTGCGGATTTGGCGCGCTTCGGCCACCGGCCCCGGCCCGGAAGGCGGCGGCCGTTGACCGGTTTTCCTGGGGGGTCACGCTTCCTTTCCTGGATCGTCGGCTTCCGGCACCCCATCGTCGTGGTTCCAGCCGCACGCGCGGCAGGGGGCCTGCCTCTCGTCTTCCGGGTTGAGGCCCTGTGGATCGCCGCACCGATGGCAGGTGCCGGCGGGCAGGGCGTCGCAGAGCCTGTGGGTCCCTTCGCCGGTCTCCGCATTAGCGTAGCGGAATACACCCCAGCCGCCGCAGGCCTTGCAGTGGTGGGGCCAGCGGGCCATCCAGGCTTCAGCGGGGCTCTCTTGCGGCTGTTCGCATTGGTTGCTCATGGACGTTTGTTTTTTCCATGCTCGCGGGCCGACCGGTTAACGGTTGTTGTTGGACAGTGACGGGCGTGGAGCCTGATACCATTTACACGATTATCTCGGTAGAATTCCGGCGGGAGGAGGTGCTGCCGGATGCTCCGCACAGCGTTACATCGGTCTTAGGCCCAACGGGCCGGGGGAACATAGCCCAGGTTTTACCCTGGGTAACCGTAAAATCACGGTCGAGCCCTGAAAGGGCGGCAGAACCCGTAAGCAACGCCTTGTGCCGCCCCTTCAGGGCTAATTCGGGGGGAAGGAAAACGCCTTCTCAGGGTAAACCCTGGGCTATGTTCCTTTGGCCCTTCAAGCCATCAAACCGGCACCCGGCCCGTTGGGCCTCGGCTGTTTATACGGTTTACTAGGTGTAACTCCGGCAGAACGCCTGGCGAGGAAGACAAGATTTTACCTCCATGGCCGTCGAAATGGTATGAGATCGATTCAACCGGCCACGGAGCATCCTCCGGCGCCGGCACCCCCCCCTGAGCCGGCATTCTACCGGAATACCTCTCTGAATGGTATAAGGCGGATCGGCAGCCGGCGCCGGTAAACCCTTCCGGCGCTTCCGCGTTCAGCTGATTTCAAAGGAGAAAGCGCGGTTCATTCTACGCATTAGATAACAATAAGAAACGCTGTTTTAAACGTATCGAATTCGACGGGATGATACCAGGTCCCGTAATGAACCGCCGAGTTTGAAATTGCACCCCGACATCACCTCACCCGCGTGGGCCGGGCCATCTTCCCCGGGACGGCTGGCCCGCGGGGCCAACCACCGGCCATGGCGTTACCGGGTTGCACGAGGCTCATGGCCATCGCCCGAGCTCTCGTCAGGCGAGGAATGATCCGAACGGACCTTGAGTGAGGAGTCTGGTAACGGCCGGGCATGGCCGTCAATGATGATGGCTCCGGAATCACCGCGTCCAGAATCAGGGCCGCCGGCGAGTTCGGGTGACGCCGCCATTTCCTGCTTGAAAGCGGCAAGGTCGGTCAGATACGTGGCTGCCATGGGATCGCCGGCCAGGCGCTCTTCCAGCGCCTGGCGCTCCACTGGATCTGCAACTTCGCCTTCAAGCTTGGCGACGATATCGTTATAGCGAGTAGCGTGATCGAATTTTGGAAGACGCCCCTGGCCGGTCTCGGCCAGCCGGTGTCCAGTCATCAGCTCGAGCTTGAGACGGCGCTCCTCGGGGTGCTTGGCGAGATAATCGCTGAGCGCTATGAACTCGTCGGGGTTGAGCTCCCGCCGGTAGTAGCGCCGGAGTTGATCGTCCGTGGGTGCAAATTCTTCAGGCATGTAAAGAGAAACGGCCTTTCAGCACGACACGTCAGCGCGCAGGCTACGCCCCCAGGAGGGACGCAACGCGATAACGAATCTGCAAGGCCTCTGGTTCGGAGAACAACCCGCCCATGATTTCATATCCCTGGTCCCCACCGGAGTTTCCTTTCGGCACCGGACGTGCAATATGAAATTTTATTATCACCAGATTCCCCTCAGCGCAAACGTTTGCCGTCGGCCGGTCCAAGACCAACCGCTAATTTCTATCATTACTGTGAAGAGTGGGAACCGTCCACCATATTGGTGAAATCTTTACGTCCGGCCAATCCACAACCGCCAGCGCCGCCCCAAAGTGTCGCGGGCCATCCGGCGCAGGTTGATCACCTGCTGGCGCTCCAAGCCAAGCAGTTGGGCCGTGCGGCGGTCATCCAGCGGCAGAGCTTTCCAGAGGCCCGCCACCTCTTCGACCGGACGTTCAAGCAGTCCGGCAAGCTGACGAATGCTCAGGAGCCCGTTGAATTCAAACTCCGCCGTCGCGGTGGAGTGCAACAAAAATGCGGTGCGCTGGCGCAAGGGCAAGCCGGCAACCTCGGCCGCCAGCCAGGCGAGGTATTCCCGCCATTTGGCTTCATCGCTGGGCAAGGGCTGCGCATCTACGAGGCTCGGCGCCCCGAGTAGATTCCCCTCAGGCGGTAAGGGGGCTGGGGTCTCGTCCAAAACTTCAAGCACTTCGGCAACCGCCACCGCGAGCGTGTGTAACTCAACCGGCGTCCCTAACCAGCTCAGCAGCCCGGCGGTTAGCCGGGGCAATCCAAGGCGCTTCGGTTCGCCCTCGGGGAACGCTTCCGCCGCAGCACGTCCCGGAGCTTCGAGCAAACGCGAGCGCCGGGCATTACGGCGGGCCGCATCGAGGCCCTGCTGATCCCAGCCCGCGAAACCGCACCACATCTCACCGTCGTCACCCTCCCAGAGGGCAAAACCCTTTTGGCTGGTCCGGTTCTCCAACAGGTATTGAAGCCGGTAACGAATTTTGGTCAGTCCCGGGCAACGGGTATGGGTATAATCGTTCCATGCCGCATACGCGACCTTGGCGGTGTAAGCGGCGAGGTTGCCGACCCCGTTGGCGTTCGGCTGCTGGCGCAGGCGCAGCAGGCGAGTGATCAAGCCGGTTCGAGCGCTGCTGCAAACGTCTTCAAAATCCCAGTCTGATCCGATCCGTCCTGGGAGTTGGGCGAACTTAGCCTTAAGGATTTTCCTGATCAGGGGAGAGGCCGTTTCCTCTATCAGAAATTCTAGAACCTGGTTAGCTTGATCTTCGGTCGTGGCTTGGCAGAAACGCTGCAACACAGGATCTATCGCACCCTCCACTTCTTCCTCCTCCAGAATGTCAAAACTGCGCTCCTACTAATAATGCCGCATCAGACCGGACGCAAGCATGCGTTAGTTATGGATTGTTATGGACGGTTCGGTCAAGCGTGAAACTTACCCGATTTCAACCGGTGCGGGTCCACGCCGCCTGACCTGTATACTGCCGGGATACCTGCTCGGAAAAGAATTTGAAACAATTTACCAATATGGACAAACGCTCCCGGTCTTGACCAGTAGACAAAACCCTGAATGGGCTGGCAACGAGAGGCCTTACCCCCCGGAGGATATATCAGTTCTCGATACTAAATCATAATTATAGTTTTTGTTAACTCGCGGCCTCGCCGCGTAAAGCCCCAGGCGGCTTCGGGAATCAACGGCCGGAATACACCGGCCTCTGATTCCCGGATCCCCCACCCGGTTCCGGATACAGAATCGTTGCGGGGTTCAGGACCAGGGACGGCGTACCCAAGTGGTAATTTTAGAAGCCAGGGATGTGGCTTTAGACTCCAGGGCCAGGCCGGCTTCTGAAGATCAAGCGAAACGCAGCCAAGGGCGGCAGCCTGTCTTGAACCGGCGGCGTGAGACGATCCCGATGGACACTGCACCGATGCAAATTGGAACAAAACGGGTTTTTGGTCAGCGATGATGAAAGCAGGCGTCCTACCGTCTGCTGCGACCGAAAGATCTCTTAGATCGTAAACCGGACACGATAAAGCGGCACCTTGTTAGCACAGAGACCGTACCCGGGATCACAACCGGCTTACAGGTGCATAAGGTGCTGCGCACATGAGTTATCACTGCTGATTTAGGTAGTATATATATACCGGCGGGTTAATGGAAAAGGCGTTATTATCAAGTAGGTCTACGAGCGCTCCCGAATTCCGGATTCTCCGGACCGAACAGAGTCAGGAATGGAAAGAGTTGTTGGAGCGCGTCGGTCTGCACGACTTTCATCACCTGCCGCAGTACCACCACCTCGAGGAGCTTCGCCTCAGCGCCAAGGCGCACTTGTACGCGTATCTTGACGGCGATCACCTTATTGCACTCCCCCTGTTGCTGCGCCCGGTCGGAGACGGCCCGGCGGAACTGAGTGACGGAACCTCGGTCTACGGTTATTGCGGGCCGGTCGCGTCCCACGAAACGATGCCCGAAGCAGTCGTGCGCCGTTTTCAAGCGGCGCTCAGGGAGGCGTTGGCGGAAAGCAACGTCGTAGCGGCATTCTCGAGATTGCACCCGTTGGTTCCGCAGCAGCAGCACTTGCTTGCAGGGTTGGGTGAGTGCCGTGTGATTGGCCAGACCGTCTCGATCGATCTCAGCCAACCGCCGGACCGCCAATGGGCACAGTATCGCAGTACCTGCAAACGGCAGATCAAAGGCCAGCGACGGGATGGCATCGTCACCTGCCTGCACGACCGGGAGGGACGTTACCTTGGCGACTTCGCCAGCATCTACGGAGAGACCATGCGGCGTGTACAAGCGGCGCCGGCCTATTTTTTTAGTGACGACTACTTCAACCGGATGGCTCGTGAATTAGGGACGGTGTTGCAACTGTTCATCGCTTTCGTCGGGGGCGAAGCTGCCGCCGCCGGCTTGTTCACGATCTGTGATAACGTCGTGCAGTACCACCTGGGCGGGACGCGGGACAAATTCCTCAAGCTCTCGCCAATGACCTTAATCTTTGACGCGGTTCGCCTCTGGGCGAATGAGGCCGGTGCACGCGTCTTTCATCTGGGAGGCGGCGTTGGCGCGAGCCAGGATTCGCTGTTCCATTACAAAGCGGGATTTTCCGACCGGCGGCATGACTTTGCGATCTGGCGCTGGGTCGTCCAGCCGGGGTTATATCGTGAATTATGCGCGCGGCGGGCCCGCGTACATGAACTGCAAGGGCTCGAACCGGCGTCACCGGATTACTTCCCGGCCTACCGTTGCCCGGTCGTCGCGCGTACTCCCGCTAGCACAGCCGGTACCGCAGCCGGCCGGACGGAGCCGCGCATCTATCTGTCCCCGCCCCACCTGGGTGACGCGGAGTTGGAGTTCGTCAAAGATGCGTTCGCGTCGAACTGGGTTGCGCCGCTCGGACCGCATGTGGATGCTTTTGAAAAGGAGGTTGCCGAATACGTCGGCGCGTCACATGCTGCCGCGCTGTCCTCCGGTACGGCAGCGATTCATCTCGCGCTGAGGCTGTTCGGGCTGCGGCCGGGTGATGAAGTCATCTGCTCTACCCTGACCTTCGCCGCGACCGCGAACCCGATTGTCTATGAGGGTGGTACGCCGGTCTTTATCGATTCCGAACCCGGCAGTTGGAACATGGACCCGGACCTCCTGCGCGAAGAGCTCGAGGCGTGTGCCGCGCGAGGGCGTCTGCCGCGGGCGGTGATCGTCGTAGACCTCTACGGACAGAGCGCCGATTACGACCGCATCGTCGCGGCCTGCGCGCGTTACGACGTGCCGGTCATCCAGGATTCGGCGGAAGCACTCGGAGCGACGTATCGGGAACGGCGGGTCGGCACGCAGGGCCGCTGCGGCGTCTTTTCATTCAACGGCAACAAAATCGTCACCACGTCCGGTGGTGGGATACTCGTTTCCAACGATCGTGCGTTTATCGAATGCGCGCGCTTCCTGGCAACGCAGGCGCGTGACCCGGCGCCGCACTATCAGCATTCGACCATCGGCTTCAATTACCGCATGAGCAACGTCCTGGCCGCCATCGGCCGCGGCCAACTCCGGGCCCTCAGCAACCGCATCGCGGCCCGGCGCCGAAACTTTGAACGCTACAAAGCTGTGCTCGGCCCCTTGCCCGGCATCGAATCCATGCCGCTTGCTTCCTACGGCCAACCCAATTACTGGCTGACTTGCATCACCATTGATCCGGAAAAATTCGGCGCCACGCGCGAAGACGTGCGCGTCGCTCTGGCGAACCATAACATCGAGGCGCGTCCGATCTGGAAGCCGCTCCACTTGCAGCCCGTCTTTACGCATTGCCGGTTGCGAGGCGGCCGCGTCGCCGAAATCCTCTTTGAACGGGGGCTCTGCTTGCCCAGCGGATCCAATCTCTCGGACGCCGATTTCGATCGGGTCTGTGCGATTGTGATTCGTGCACAAAAGTAGCCTGAGACCTTATGACTCGATCCGTCGTTCGATGCATATTGGAGTTCACGTGGAAGGACCGCACCCGGAACCGTGCCATTCGCGCCGTCGTCCTGATGCTCCTCTACGGGAGTACGGTCGCGCTGTGCTTCTGGATGGCGTACCTGATCCGATTCGATTTCGACGTGCCTGCAAATTTCGAGGCCTGCTTCCTACCCGTTGCCTTGGTAGTGATTGGTGCAAACCTCGTTGCTTTATTCGCTTTTCACCAGTTTGATGGACGGCTGACTTATTTTGCAAAGCCCGACTTAAAGCGCCTCGTCCTCGCGTGTACGGTCGGCTCGCTGCCGCTCGCCGCGATCTCCGCAGGTCGCTTCTTCACTTCCGCACCGCCGCGCGGAGTCGTCCTCATCTATCTGGTCCTCTCGGTGATTGGGCTCGCGAGCGTCCGGCTGAGTTTTTGGCGGGTGCGGGCGTTTGCCCTCTCGTCCCAGCAGGCGTCGAGACGCCGGCCACGGCGCGTGGGTATCGTTGGAGCCGGTGATGCAGGTGCACTCCTCGCCAGACACATGATGGAGGAGCCATGGTTGGGGCTTCAGGCCGTCGCGTTCTTCGATGACGATTGCGGCCGCCACGCCAGCGTGCACGGGATCCCGGTGGTCGGAACCCCACAGCGTATCGGCGAATCCAAATCGAAGTTACAGATCGAAGAGGTCATAATTGCCATGCCGTCCGCGCCGGCCAGACGCCTTCGCCAGGTATGGGAACTGGCGCGCGCCGCCGGACTGGAATGCAGGACCGTGCCTTCACTCGGCCAGCTCGCGACGGGGCACGCAAGCATCACGACGTTGCGGCCCGTTAAAATCGAGGATCTGCTGGGCCGCGTGCCGGTCCGCGTCAAAACCGATACCGTCTGCGACCGGCTTACCGCGCGCAACGTGATGGTCACGGGGGCCGGTGGCAGTATCGGAAGCGAACTATGCCGCCAGGTTCTCTCGTTCAATCCTGCCACGCTCCTGCTCGTCGAACGTTCTGAACCTCACCTCTTCACCATCGAGCAGGAGCTGCTCGGCTTATGCAATCGCACCGTGATCATGCCGCTGGTGGGGGATGTTACGAGTGCCGCGCGGATGCGAGACATCTTCAGGCGGTTCCGGCCGCAGGTAATCTTTCACGCGGCTGCTCACAAGCACGTGCCGATGATGGAGCACCAGCCGGCCGAAGCCGTCCGAAACAACCTGCTTGGAACCGTCCTCATCGCTGAAATGGCAATCGAGCATAACGTTGAGCGTTTCGTTTTCATCTCCACCGACAAAGCGGTTAACCCGAGCAGCGTGATGGGCGCAACGAAGCGGTGCGCGGAGATCTACCTGCAGTCCCTGATGACGAAGCCGCACGCAACCAAGTTTACGGCCGTACGATTCGGCAACGTGCTCGGCTCTTCCGGCAGCGTGGTGCCGATTTTCGCAAGGCAGATCGCCACCGGTGGTCCGCTAACCGTGACGCACCCCGAGGTCTCACGTTTCTTTATGACCATCCCGGAGGCGGTGACGCTGGTCTTGGAGGCCTTCGCGCTCGGCCAAGGCGGTGACGTCTTTATGCTGGATATGGGTAAACCAGTGAAGATCGTCGACCTCGCAAGACAGATGATTATGCTCAGTGGATTTGAACCCGAGGATATCGACATCGTGTTCACCGGGCTTCGACCGGGTGAGAAGTTGGAAGAGGTGCTGAACTACAGCCGCGAACACGTCACCGCAACGGAGCATCCGCAAATCACGCGGTTGGTTTCGACGGTACAACCCTACGACGCAGTGCGGCCCCTCATTGATGAGCTTGCGTCTGCCGTTGAAGATCCCGACCTTTCGGCCAAGGATATAAGGGCGTTAGTCGTCAAGGTCGTTCCGGAATATACCCCTTGTACGCCACCCCTTGCCGAGACGCCTTCCAACGGCGCTTACAGACCCGTATGCGAGCGGGATGCGGGCCTGTTACCCGTGCTGAACCGGCTCGCCCCGGATCATCGCTGATCCTGCCGGGCCGGAGTGCACCCGCGCCGAACGGACCTCACCGCAGGCGCATAGCACCGCGTTAGTTACCAAACCGTCGATGACGATTCACTCGTTGACCGCAAGTCCGCAATGGTCGGGATCCCCGGAGGCACGGGGTGCGATCAGAACGCCCGCACCCCCACTGCGCCCGCCTGCATCCCACCGCCCACAGGAGGTATTCTGATATGAACAGCACCCAACCGCGAAGCCTGGAACCATCCTTCGCTTCGGATTTTCGAGGGGCCCTTGCCCTTTTACGCGAGAAGGCATGGTTGCTCATCCTGTGCGTTCTGGCGGGAACGAGCGCCGGCGCGCTTTACCTCGCGTACAGCCCCCGACGTTATGCTACCCAAGCGGTCGTTCAGGCCGTGATGCCGACTGAACAGGATGAACAGAAGGTCCTGAAGGCCGATAACGGCGACACCCAGGAGGTCAAAGGGGAGGAGATTGCGAAAAACACTGAGCAAAGTCTGACTAGTCCCGAGCTTTTGCTGAACCTGATCGAGAGCGCTGAGCTGAACAAGGATCATGCGTTCCTGCCGAACCTGAAAAGACCCGTTTCGAACAGCAAAATGGTCGAAGAACTTGCCAAGTGCATCTCCACACAAGTTCGGCGCGGGACGCGGTTGATCGACATCCGAGTGGAGGATCAAAGCCCGGTCATGGCGCAGAAAATTGCCGACCTTCTCATCAAAGAATACATCAACGAGAACTTCAAACGACACATTGAAGCTTCGCAGACCGCCTACAACTTCCTTCTCCAGCAGGCGGAACGGCTGAAAGCCAGGCTGGCAAAATCCGAAGACGAACTGCAGGCCTACAAAGAGCAACACGGCGCCGTTGCCCTGGGCGAGAAAGACAACATCGTGGTCGACAATCTCCTTGAACTGAATCGCATGGCCACGGCGGCAAAAGGGACGCGGCTAAAGCTGGAGGCGGATTATGGCCAGATCAGGAACCTTGGTAACGGCACGCCGACCGCCCTGCTCGCGGTCCCGGCGATCGCGAGTTCGCCCGGTGTGATCGAACTGCAGAAGACGATCACGCAGAAGGAGGCCGAGGTAGCCACGCTCACCCAGATGTACAAGGCGGGACATCCGATTCACAACGCCGCATTGAAGCAACTGCAGGAGCTGAAAGCCGGTCTCGACCGGATGATTCTTAAGGCCGCCGATGAGGTGACCAGCGCGTATGAATCCGCGGGCACGACGGAGAAGCGACTCCAGGAGGCTCTGGAAGACCAGGAGAAAAAGGCACTGGCGCAAAATAAAACCGCTATTTCATACAAGGTGTTGCACCAGGAGGTGGAGTCGAACCGGGCGCTCTACGAATCGGTGCTCACGCGGATGAAGGAAACCGACCTGACCAAGAGCGTCGCGCGGGACGTCATTCGTGTGATTTCACATCCGCTTTTGCCCGAACAGCCCATCTGGCCCAGCAAGTCACGCGTCATGCTCTTGGGCGTTTTCGGCGGGTTTGCACTCGGCGGTGGGCTCCTGCTGCTTACAAGCGTGCTCGACGGCTCGCTCAAAACGGTCGACCTGGCCGAGCGGCAGTTAGGCCTGTCGGTGCTCGGGGCAATTCCAAGATGCGGCCGGCCGAAGTGGCTGACCGATGACCTGCTGCTGATAGAACGGCCGGGTTCGGTAACGGCGGAATCTTTTCGCAGCCTGCGGGCCTCTTTATCGCTGATCGGAAAAAATGCCGGGCACAAGGTATTCCTGTTTACCAGCGCGGTAAAAGCGGAGGGAAAAAGCTTCTGCGCAATCAATTGTGCGGTGGCCTTCGCCCAACAGGGCCTCAAAACTCTGCTGATCGATGCCGATCTTCGATCGCCATCAATGGAAGGAATATTCTTCGGCAGGACAGCCGTTCCGGGTTTGAGCGATGCCATAACAGGTGACGTCGATCCGGACGCCGCCGTTCGGATGACCAACATTCATAAGCTCTCCCTGTTGTGTGCGGGAACCCAGCTCGACACGCCCGCAGAGTTGCTCGCCGGAGAAGCCTTCGGCCAGCTTGTGAAGCAGATGGCGGCGCAATTTGATCGCGTCGTCATCGACAGCACACCGGTAGAGCCGGTGAGTGACACCTTGCTGTTGGTTGGGCACGTGCACGCAACCTGCCTTGTCGTCTCGACCCGGACCTCAGCGGAACTCGTGGGCCAGACCATCCGGAAACTTCGGAATGCAGATTCAACGCTCGTCGGGTTCATCTTCAACGGCGTCTCAGGGCGCGGGGGCGCCGGGCACAGTTACCGCGTTTACCGGTCGGCGGACGATCGGGCGCGCGCCGAAAGCGGCCAGAGACCGCCTCAACCGTCCCTGCCGTCGCCCGGGCCTGTCTTGCAGGAATCGTAACGTCGCTGCCGGCGCTCAGGGTCCGAAAACGAGTGTTAGTCGCCGCGGCGCCACCCTCCATGCTTTCCACCTACTCGAGCGATGCCGATGACGCGCCGGAGTTCTGTCGGGCGCGACCGGGGGCGCCTCCCCGCCGGTTGAGGCTGCGAACGAATTTTTTATGGACGCTCAGCGGCAACATCACCTACGTGGCCTGCCAGTGGGGAATCCTCGTAGTTCTTGCCAAGCTCGGTACGCCGCAAATGGTCGGCCAATTCGCGCTGGCCCTGGCCATCACGGCGCCAGTGATCATCGGCGCAGGGATGGCGTTGAGAAGCGTGCAGGCAACAGACGCGGCCGCCGAATACCGCTTCGGTGACTACCTGTTGCTGCGCCTGTTTATGACGGCCCTGGCCGGGTTGGTTATACTCGGGATCGTCTGGTTTTCCGGGTACGACCGGCATACCGCCTCGGTCATCCTGGTCGTGGGTCTGGCCAAGGGCCTCGAGTCGATCAGCGACATTTTCTATGGGTTGCTGCAACAGCACGAAAGAATGGACCGCATCGCCGTGTCCATGATGATTAAAGGGCTGCTCTCGCTGGTTGCCGTCGCGTGTGCGGTCTGCCTCGGTCGCGACCTCCTGCTCGGTTGTTGCAGCCTCGCCGCGGCGTGGGCCGTGATCCTCGTCGTGTATGATGTTCGTAGCGGCGCGAGCGTATTGCCGCCTTCACAGGAGGCAGGCCGCGCAGCGGCCGCCGCCCGTGCAGGCATGGCGCGCCGGTTGCACCTCCAATGGCGTCCTCGGGCAGTGCTTCCGTTGACGCTGCTGGCCCTGCCCGTCGGGGTCGTCATGGCCCTGCTTTCATTCAATGCCAACATACCGCGGTATTTTATCCAGCACTACCTCGGCACGCGGGAGTTGGGCATCTTCGCTGCTCTGGCTTACCCGCTCACCGCAGGTACAACGGTGATCGGTGCCCTGGGCCAGTCCGCGTCTCCGAGGTTAGCCCGACACTACGTCCAAGGGGACTACCGGGCGTTTTCTTCGCTTCTGCGAAAGCTCGTGTGCCTCAGTTCACTGATCGGACTAGTCGGAATACTTCTGATCTGGCTCGCCGGCCGCCCGATCCTCCTGCTGCTCTACCAACCCGAATACGCCGATCAGGTGACCGCCTTCTTCTGGCTGGCAGTCGCGGCGGGAATTGGCTACGCCGCGTCCCTTTTGGGCTACGGCATGACCGCCGCCCGCTACCTGCGCGCGCAGGTGCCGGTGTTCCTGGCCGTCACTCTGGTTACGGCCGCCGCCTGTGCGGTTCTCGTGCCGGGCCACAAACTTTCGGGGGCGGCAATCGCGATGATGTTGGCAACGGTGTGTCAGATCGCAGGAAGCAGCGTGGTTATCGCTCACGCACTCCGGAGCCGAAACTAACATGAAAACCGCCAGATCACCTCATCACGTCCGCATCCTTCACGCCGTCGGCGGCATGGGACGTGGCGGAATTGAAACCTGGTTGATGCACATCCTGCGCCGCAATGACCGGGAGCGGTTTCGAATGGATTTCATGGTACATACGGCGCAGGCGTGCGCCTATGATGACGAAATCCGTGCTCTCGGCAGCCGTATCCTGCCCTGTTTGGACTACAACCGGCCCTGGCGGTACGCGAAGAACTTTTCCCGCCTTGTCAGGATGCATGGTCCGTACGACATCGTGCATGGCCATCTGCACCACTACAACGGGTATACGCTCCGTCTGGCGGAGCGCATGTGCATCCCCGTGCGAATCGCCCATAGCCACTGCGGTACCTCCGTGCAGGACGCTTCACCGGGTCCGTTACGATCGGTTTACCTTTCCACGATGAAGCGCTGGATCCATCGGTTTGCAACGATCGGTCTGGCGGCCAGCGGGAAGGCGGCGGAGGCTTTGTTTTGTCCTCGGTATCGAACCAGCCCGCTTTGCAAACTGCTCTACTACGGGATCGACCTGGACCCGTTCCGCGAGCACCCGGACAGATCACTCCGGGCCGCGCTGGGTCTTGCCGCCGATGCTTTTGTCCTTGCTCACGTGGGTAGGTTCGACGAGCAGAAGAACCACGGTTTTTTGCTCGAGATTTTTCGCACCGTCGCAAAGGTCGAGCCGAGCGCCCGGTTGCTGCTGATCGGTGATGGTCCGTTGCGGACGGTAATCGAGCGACGCGCAGCGGAAACGGGCCTCGCGGGGCGGATCGTTTTCGCGGGGGCTCGGTGCGATGTGCCACGCCTGTTGCTCGGTGCAGTGGACGTGTTTGTGATGCCGTCCTTGTACGAAGGACTGCCCTTGGCCGGGCTCGAGGCGCAGGCGGCCGGACTGCGATGCGTCTTCGCGGACTCGATCACGACCGAGCTTGACGTCGTTCCCCAGTTAATCACGCGATTGTCTTTGTCGCAGTCGCGTTTCACATGGGCGAGAGCCATCCTCGCCGGACGCCGTCGGGCGCCGCCCGTTACCAGGGATGACGCGCTCGCTGTCATGGAAAGGAGCCCGTTCAACATCCGCAGATCAACGGCGGCCTTGGCGCAACTTTATCAGACCGCAACGTCCTTGCCCCGGCAAGGTCCGGAACTTTCCCTCAAGCTGCCCCCAGGATAGGCGTTTCGACGCGCGATCCCACGTTTAACGTATTTGTGATCGAAACATTTGAAATAACCGTGCCGGCGGGTCGTGCCGCGCGACCCGTCTCGAGCCTTTGTCTCTCGATCTGGTTTTGCACCCTTACGGCGTGCGGCTTCCTCATCGCCTCCGAACGGATCGCGCACTGGTTTCTTGCCCCGGTATGGTTTTGTGGAGTTTTAATGGGGTGCGATGCCGTCGATTGGTTTCGTGGACGCGTCAACCTCTTCGACCCGGTTGGCATCATCGGCCTGCTGGGGGTACACTTCTTCTTTACCGCACCGCTGCTTCACGTTGTGTGGAACTCGTGGATGCTGTACATCGACCCGCCCCCCGACTGGCGGGATTGGCTCGGGTGTATGGCGATCGTGAATGCGATCGGGCTGGTGCTCTACCGCTGCGCAAAAACCAGGGCTGCAGCGTGGAAACCGTCCGCCGCAGAGGAGACGTTCTGGCAACTGAGCCGCGACCGGTTCCTGGTGGCTGCCGGATGCGGGTTGGTTGTCAGTGGTGTCCTTCAAATCGGGGTCTATGCTCAATACGGTGGGATCACTGGTTTTGTCGAAGCCTACAGCGAATCGATCGGGCTTTACCCCGGGTCCGGTGCGCTCGAAAATACGGGCTGGATCTTTACGCTGTCGGAAAGTTTCCCGATCCTGGCGATCATCTATTTCGCCGTTTTTAGCGACCGCCCGAGAAGCTTGCCGGCGATCAGCCTCGTACTGCTCGGGTTCTTTGTGCTCCAGATGTTGTTCGGGGGCCTGCGCGGCAGCCGGAGTACTACCATCTGGGCATTATTTTGGGCGGCTGGGATTCTCCATTTCTGGACTCGCCCGTTAGATAGAAAATTCGTGTTTGTAGGTTTGGCCTTCGTGATGGTTTTCATGTACCTGTACGGCTTTTACAAAGAACTGGGTCAGGATGCCGTCGTTGCCGTTCAAAAGGGCGCGAAGACGTCTGAGTTAAGCGAAAAGACGGGGAGGACCTTCGACGTCCTGCTCCTGGGAGACCTGGCGCGAGCCGACGTGCAGGCGTTTCTGCTTTATCGGCTCACAAAACCGGATCGGGATTACCAGTACGCCTGGGGGAGGACCTATCTCGGGACGGCTGCGATCCTCGTCCCGAAGTTTTTCTGGCCCGCCCGGCCTCCGACCAAGGTTAAGGAGGGAACTGACGCACAGTTTGGGACCGGATCATGGGACTATGACAAGTGGAGTTCATCACTGGTCTACGGTCTGGCCGGAGAAACGATGTTGAACTTCGGGCCGATACCGGTTCCGTTCGCGTACGGGATTTTCGGTTTCGCGGTCGGCATCTTACAGCGCTCCCTTTATACGTTGCGCCGGCGGGACACACGGTTGCTCCTGTACCCTTTTTTCGTCAACCTGTGCTTCTCGGTGCTGCAAGGCGACTCCGACAATCTCTTGTTTAACCTTATTAAGGGCGGGGCGGTGCCCATGCTCGTTATTTGGTTGGGATCGCACGTGTCGACTTACTCGAAAGTGGAGGAATACGATACTCCGGCGGCCACGGTTCTGACCGGCGCCTGCCCGTTGGAAGTCCGCTGAGCATCCGGGAACAATCACGCAATGAACGTCCTCGTCACTTGCGAACAACACTTCACCCGTACTGCGGACGGCCGGGTTTGGACCGACGGACAATTCCCTTACTCGTTCTGGACAAGGTACCTGGCTGTGTTTGATTCCGTCCGAGTACTCGCCCGCGTGCGCGATGCGGCAACGCTGCCCGCGGCGCACCAGCCTGCGAGCGGCCCCTGGGTCACGTTTTCGGCAATACCGGATTACCTGGGACCGCAACAGTTCGTGCTGCAGCTACCCGGGATCGTCGACGTCACTGCAAGAGCGGTCCAAAGGGGTGATGCGGTCATCTTGCGGGTATCCAGCCCGATCAGTTGGTGCATCGAGCGCCGCTTACGCAAGGAGAAACGTCCTTATGGGGTCGAAGTGGTGGCCGATCCATACGACGTTTTTTCGCCGAACGGCGTCAGGCACCCCCTCCGTTCGTTTTTTCGTTGGTGGTCAACCCGCTGCCTGTGCCGGCAGTGCGGTGCCGCTTGCGCTGCAGCCTACGTCACGGAGCACGCCCTTCAACGCCGTTATCCGCCCGGGCCGGGGACATTCGCGACGCACTATTCGAGTGTGGAATTACCACCTGCGGCCTTTGTCGACACTCCACGTGCCCCCATGCGCGCCGCTCCTGCCCGACTGATTTTTGTCGGTACCCTGGCTCAACTCTACAAGGCGCCCGACGTGCTCATCGACGCCGTAGCAGCCTGCGTGCGGGATGGAATGAACCTGGAGTTGGTCATCGTCGGCAGCGGACGACATCAGCCGGAGTTGCAATCGCGCGCAGCGGCGCTGGGATTGGGCGGCCGCGTGCACTTCCGGGGTCAACTGACTACCCCCGCCGCCGTGCGGGCAGAACTGGATCAGGCCCAGCTCTTCGTCCTTCCCTCCAGGCAGGAGGGCCTCCCACGGGCGATGATCGAGGCCATGGCGCGCGCGTTGCCCTGCGTGGGTTCAACCGTGGGCGGTATACCGGAACTTGCGGCCGCGGAGGACCTGGTAAACCCCAATGACGCGGCTGCCCTGGCCGGGAAAATTTCTGAAGTGTTGGCCGATCCCGCCCGTATGGCACGAATGTCCGCTCGCAATCTGGCGAAAGCCAGGGAGTACGGGGAGGCACTCGGACAGCGGCGGAAAGCATTCTACCACTACGTTGAAATTCAGACCGCCGCCTGGGTGCGAGTAAACGGAAACCGCTCCGCGTCCACCTACGCCCGGGCGCCCCTCCGGAGCCGTTGACTGCGGCACGCACGAGAATCAACCATTAACCACGATTCATCGCAGGGTATGTGTGGCATTTACGGTCAGATAACGAGTTCTGAACTTAACGTGGAACGCGCTGAGGCAAGCACCGATATACTGGCTCACCGCGGCCCTGATGAACGCGGCACCATGCTGCGTGGAAGCGTCTTCCTGGGGATGCGACGCCTGAGCATCATCGACTTGAGCAGCGGGCAGCAGCCGGTCTGGAACGAGGACCAGAGCTGCTGCATCGTCTATAACGGCGAGCTGTACAATTTCCTGGAATTGAGGCCGGAACTGGAATCGCGAGGTCACGTTTTCCGGACCCGAAGCGATACTGAAGTAGTTCTGCACGCGTATGAAGAATGGGGCACGGACTGCCTGCAGCGGTTCAACGGGATGTTCGCCTTTGCGATCTGGGACCAGGGGGCCGGCCGCCTGTTCGTCGCACGCGACCGGATCGGCGAAAAGCCTCTCTACTATTACCAGGGTAATCAGAGGTTGATCATCGGTTCGGAGATCAAAGCCATCCTTGCCGATCCGATTGTCCCAAGACGCATAAATCCACGGGGCCTGGTCAATTTCCTTACTTTCGGTCATGCCGTTGCCCCGGAGACTATCTACGAAGGTATTTATAAACTCCTGCCGGGACACTACCTCATTGCCGCGGACGCGCAGGTTCGTGTCAACCGCTATTGGGAGATCGGTGATGAACCGCGATTGCCGGTCGGACCGGTACTCAGCGAGGCCGAGTACGCTGCGAACCTCCGGTCGCTGCTCGACGATTCCGTCCGCCGCCGGATGGTTGCTGACGTGCCGCTTGGGGCATTCCTGAGTGGCGGTGTTGACTCAAGCGCCATCGTCGCGCTGATGAAGCGGCATGCCAGCGGGCCTGTAAAGACGTTCTCGCTCGGCTTCAGCATCGGCGGCAGATACTACAACGAACTGTCAGACGCGAACCTCGTCGCAAAACACCTGGGAACAGAGCATCATGAGCTGCACGCCGAGCATTTCGACCTTCTGCAGACGTGGCGAACGCTCGTTTACTCATACGATGAGCCGTTCGCCGACCCTGCGGCTTTTCCGCTTTATCTGCTTAGCCGGTTTGCCCGCGAACACGTCAAGGTCGTCCTTTCCGGTGACGGCGGCGACGAATTGTTCGGCGGGTACCGGCGCTATGGGGTGGACCGTTTCGCCCCCTTCTATAATTGGCTTCCGGTCCCGCTGAAAGATGGCTTCATACCCGGACTGGCTGAAAAGCTACCGCGGCTGCGGCGTACCAAACGCGTTTTCCGGACATTGGGTCTCGTTGACCCGGCACGTCGCTACGCGTCGTGGCTCTCCGTGTTCACCCCGGAAATGCTGTCGGACCTGTTGGGAGCGGATCTCCGCACGACCATTGCCGGGCATGATCCTGCCAAACCTTACTGTAATTATTACCATGCCTTGAATGGCGGCACGGCGGCGGACCATCTCAACCGGCTGATGTATGTTGACCTTAAGACTTTGCTGGTGGACGGCTACCTCGAAAAGGTCGACAAAGCCACCATGGCCTGCGGTCTGGAGGCGCGGGTCCCGCTGCTTGATCATCGCCTCGTTGAGTTGGCCTTCCAGATCCCCGGCCGTTTCAAGATCAGCGGACGGTCGTTGAAACGAATTCTCAAGCGGGCCGTGAGTGACCTGCTGCCCGGCAGCGTCCTGCGCAAGCCCAAACATGGGTTTGCTGTTCCGCTCGACCCGTGGTTCCGCGGCGAATTAAAGGATTTTTCATTCGAGGTGCTCCTGGATGGCCGTACACGCCGGCGCGGATACTTCAACACCAAATTCATCGAATCCCTCTGGCGCGAACACGTCGGGGGACGGCACGTTTGGACCGACCATCTCTGGGTCCTGCTCAACTTCGAACTTTGGCACCGGCTCTATTTAGATCGTGAAGCCCTATGACCGGCACACTAAGAATCGCCCACATTACCACGGTTGACATTTCACTGCAGAACTTGCTGCGCAACCAACTGCTCAGCCTTACAGCGGACGGTTACGAGGTTACCGGCATCTCAGCGCCCGGCCCCTATGTGGCCGCGTTTGCAACGTGCGGCCTTCGACACATCTCGGTCCCGATGACGCGCAAGCTCACCCCTTGGGCCGATCTGGCTTCTTTGTGGCGTCTCTACCGGGTCATGCGCCGCGAGCAGTTCACGATCGTCCACACGCATACGCCGAAGGCAGGCCTGCTCGGGCAGCTCGCGGCGCGACTTGCGGGCGTGCCGATTATCGTCAACACGGTGCACGGATTTTACTTCCATGAGCACATGCACCCGAGCGTACGCCGGTTTTATATCACCCTGGAGAAGCTCGCCGCGTGCTGCTCCGATCTCATCCTCTCGCAAAATGCGGAAGACTGTGAAACTGCGTTGCGTGAAGCGATCTGCCGGAGAGAAAAAATAAAGCTCCTGGGAAACGGCATCGATCTAACGCAGTTCAATCCGGAGCGCATTTCGCCGAAAGACCAACTTGAATGCCGTCAGAAAATAGGAATCCCGGCCGGCGTGCCCGTGGTTGGATTTGTCGGACGGTTGGCGGCCCGAAGAAAAGGCTTTCTTGACTTCCTGGCTGCCGCCAAACAGATCGCCGGGCAGCGGCCGGAAGTGCGCTTTCTGATCGTCGGCGGTGCAGATCAAGGCAAAGCCGACGCCGTTGATCCTTCCATCGCGAGCGAGTTCGGAATTGCCGATCGGTGCCGGTTCTTAGGCTTTCGTCCCGGCGCAGAGTTGCCGGCCCTCTACAGAATAATGAGCGTGCTCGTCCTACCTTCGCTTTTCGAAGGCGTACCACGGGTAGTGATGGAGGCGTCGGCCATGGGCGTGCCCTGCATCGTCACCGATGTCAAAGGCAACCGCGAGGCGGTCGTGCACGAGCGTAACGGGTACTTGGTGCCGCTGGGAGACGCGCCCGCGCTGGCGACCAGCATCTTGCGCGTTTTGAGCGAGCCTGAAACGGCCGAACGCATGGGCCGGGAGGCTCGTCGGATGGCTACGGAGCGTTTCGACGAACGAACGGTGTTCGACAAGATCAAAACCGAATACACCCGCCTGCTGCGCGCAAAGGGTTGGTGGCTCCGCACGCCGCGCCCGGCTGAACAGCATCCGTTTGCGTTGCGCCTGCACGATGGCAGCCGGCCAAGGAGGCAGTCAACAGCGGATTCATCGAGCGCCGGTTTGTCCAACCTGAAAAAAGCTTTTGGTACCCTACTACTTAGCCGAAGGCCGCGTTTACAATTCGCGGCCACTCTGCGCAAACCCACGGTCGCAACTGATCCTGACGGCGACAGGGCGGATCACTTTAACAGGACGTAATCGCCGCTAAGGTCCGGGATCGACAAGGTTTTCACGCCGTTCCCATTCCGATCAACATACGTTCCGCCTTCCGGAAGGGTGATCGCCACCGTCTTGCCGGACCAGTTCAGGTACACGATGCCGTGCGTAGTCCGCCTCGAATAAAGCCGGTAGCCGGATCGACTGTCGCCGGCGACCAACTCGTCGGACGCCGCTCCGGCCGGCTCACCAAGGTCAACTTGCATCTGCTTGTACGCCGACACGGGAACACCGTTGGTTCTGGAGTCGTAACGCGGCCCGAAAAAGAAATTAGGCCCCCGGAAAATGAGATAGGCCGCGTAGGCGGTTCGCAACTTGTCCTGGAAGGTCGGGTCGTCAGGGATCAGGGCCCTCAAGAGCGCCACTTTCCCTGCGGGACCCTCCCATTGATAGCGCGTGTAAGCCAGGTATACCTCCCTCCGGGATTGAGCGTCCGGTTGAAAGCTCGCGGTGATGTCCTCTCTTATTGTACCATCAAAACCGGACCAGACCTGAGCAAACCGGGACTCGTCGCTCATGCTTCCCTCGTTCCCCATCAGATGGATGTCAGGCGCGATCTCCTTCAGCCGTTTTAAAAAGTAGATGATTGAATCAAGGAAGTCTTCGTCGTTCTGCGCGAAAGGCGGGTCGAACTGAGTGACCGGATGGTACACGTTCTGGTCGTCGAGCACCCCGTAACTGCCGATCCAGAACGAACAGTTGTCCGCCGCCAGCCAATAGTTTTGCAGGAGCGGTTGGAACATATGCTTCCGACAGTACGCATCTGCAAAAAGCCGAATGAACCCGTCATCACGCAGGTTTACCGCCCTGGACCAACACTTCGGGTCGGCCGTCGGGTGAGCGCTGGAATCGAGTTCCAAATGCCAACTGAAATAGACGGGACGACGCTTTCCTGCGTACGTGGCGGTCACAAAAATCGGGGGGCCGCCGCTGGCCATCTGCTGCGCTTCAAGGTTTTGGAGTTCCTCGTAAGGAAACTCGTCGTCCGGTCGTCCGGGCGCGAAATGCTGGAGATGACCGTGCACCGCTTTGATCGATTCTGCAGGCAGTTGCATGAAGTAGATGTGATGAGGATTCAGCACCAGCGCGCCCGTGTCGTTAAGGTCAGGTGGGAATCCGTAATACTGCCCATATTCGAGGGGAGTAACGGAACGCTGCGCAACTCCAAGCACGGCAGAAAAAAACAACAGCAAGGCGATTCTTAGGATTGACATGTAACCTCCAAAATAAAATAAGCTAGATAACCTAGCGAATTACTTCATGGTTAAGGGAGATGTCTACCTTTTTGTCAAGTTCATTTCCGAGCTGGTGTTGCTGCGACTTTTAACGCACGGATTTCCTCTGTCTAAGTGGGTCGCCAAAAGTTCGTGCGCATGCGGTCACGAAAAACCCGGTAAATATGCGGGTTCCAGCACAATTTATGCGAATGAATCTTTGTCTTCCTACTTAGACGGACGGCAGCCTTGGCGTCTGCATGGAGAGGCAACAGGCGAATGTCGATCATCCCCATCCATAGCGTAACAGTATTCTTATGAACGTATTGCTTACTTGTGCAGGGCGCCGCAGTTACTCCGTCGAGATCTTCAAACAGGCGGTGCGCCCGTTGGGTTACACGGTTGCGTGTGATTCGAGTGGGGAAGCTCCGGCGCTGCAGATCGCGGACCGGGCATTTACCGTTCCACCCGTTGATGACCCGACCTACATCGACGCACTTCTATCCATATGTGAGGCTCACGACATTGACCTGCTCGTGCCTGCGCTTGAACCGGAGCTCTTGCTGCTGGCGGCGGAGCGGGCGCGTTTTCTGGACGTTGGTACCATGCCGCTGGTCTCATCGCCTGAGGTCGTCACAACCTGTTACGACAAGCTCGCGACTGGGGAGTTTCTGGCGCCCTGCGGCGTAAGCGTGCCCCGTACGTTTGAGTCTCTGGAGGCCGCACGCGCTGCCCTGTCTGCGGACCCCGGCGGGCGGAGATTGGTCGTCAAGCCCCGCTGGGGCGTCAGCTCGATCGGACTTCACTTCGCCGAAGACGATGAGGAACTGGAACTCTCGTACCGGCTGGCCAGGAAGCAGGTCAGCCGAAGTTTGCTCGCGCAAATCAGCGCGACCGATGCGCAGCGCAGCATCCTGATCCAGGAGCGGTTGGTTGGGGACGAGTACGGGCTCGATGTAATTAACAACCTCAGTGGCACCTACGTCTGTACGCTGGTCAAACGCAAGCTGAGGATGCGCGCGGGTCAGACGGATCGGGCGGTGACGGTGAGGGACGAACGACTGGAGATGATCGGCCGAGTCATCGGCGAGAACCTCGGCCATGTCGGACCCTTGGACTGCGATGCTTTCGTCACGCCGCAGGGTTGCTACGTCATTGACATGAACCCTCGCATCGGCGGCGGGTATCCGTTCTCCCATGTAGCCGGCGCTAACCTGCCGGCGGCGTTGGTTGCATGGGCTGATGGCCGCCGGCCTGACCCGGCATGCTTTCAAATGGAGCCAAACGTGATGGCTTCCCGGGACGACACGCTGGTGGTGATCAACCAAAAGCAGATCGTCGTACCCTGCCGGAGTAATGGAAAAGTTCTTCAGGAAGTTTCTCAAGCAGCATGAAGATGACAAAATACAATAGTCTTACACACCAAGTGGTAATCGTCGGCGCCGGGCCCTATGGCCTGGCGGCAGCAGCCCATCTGCGTGCAGCACAGGTGGAAACGTGCGTTTTCGGTGAGCCGATGGAGTTTTGGGAAAGCCAGATGCCGGAAGGTATGCTGCTGCGATCATCCTGGGATGCTTCGCACATCGCGGATCCTCACCGGTCGGCAACCCTGGACGCTTATTCAGCGTCGCAACATTCCGCCGTGCCGAAGCCGGTGCCGCTCGACCGGTTCGTCGGCTATGGCCGGTGGTTTCAGAACAGGGTTGTGCCTGATCTGGACCGGCGTCGGGTGGGGGGAATTGAGGTAGCCGGCAAAGGTTTCCGCGTCGTGCTGCATGACGGGGACTCCGTGCAGGCGCAGCGGGTCGTCATCGCCGCCGGCATTGCCCCGTTCGCGCGGCGACCCCCGCAATTCACCGGAATTCCCGCGGCGTTGGCTTCTCACGCTTCCGAGCATCGCGAGATGAAACGGTTTGCCGGCCGGCGGGTGATTGTGGTGGGTAGCGGCCAGAGCGCGCTCGAATCGGCGGCATTGCTTCACGAACTCGGGGCAGAAGTGGAGGTCATCGCCCGCCAGCGTCAGGTCCACTGGCTCGACCAGAGGGCTCGATGGCTGAAGAGCAAACGTAACCCGATTCGTCCGCTCCTTTACCCAAGCACCGATGTCGGACCGCCCGGCCTGAACTGGATCGTGGCGACGCCCGATCTGTTTAGACGGTTGCCGCGCCCGTTGCAGGAGAAAATCGCATATCGCTCGATTCGACCTGCCGGCGCGGGCTGGCTCGTGCCGCGGGTCCGAGGTGTGCGCATCACGATAGGCGCCATGGTCAGTTCGGCCACCCGGGCCGGTGACTCCATCAGGCTTGCTCTCAGCGATGGGACCAGCCGTTGTGTGGACCATGTGATGCTGGCTACCGGTTATCAGGTCGACGTTTCACGTTACCCATTCCTCAAACCCGAGTTAGTCCGGGCGCTGCGTCTAAACGACGGCTACCCGGAGCTGAGAGAAGGCTTCGAGTCAACGGTGCCCGGATTGCACTTTCTCGGTGCGCCGGCCGCCCGGTCCTTCGGCCCGCTTTGTCGGTTCGTTGCAGGTACCCCTTTTGCCGCGCGCTCGCTCACGCGCCGGATTCTGGGGACGAACGGTTTTCATCAAAACGGGTTCTAAGATCCATGGCAAAAAGCGGGTGACCCTTATGCAACGACGGCCTCAACCTGGGAAGCGGCTCTTTGATGTTGCCCTGGCGCTGCCGGCCGCAGTGCTGCTCTCGCCGCTGATGGGGATCACGGCGGTGCTCGTCGCCACCGGCGTGGGATCGCCGATTTTCTTTCGCCAGCGGCGCCCGGGCCTGCTCGGGCAGCCGTTTACAATCCTCAAATTCCGCACCATGACCAACGCACGAGACGCCGACGGCAACCTCAAGCCCGACGCTGACCGAATGCCTCCGATCGGTCGCCTGGTGCGTGCGGCCAGCCTTGATGAGTTGCCCCAGTTGTGGAACGTGATCCGCGGCGAAATGTCGCTCGTCGGGCCGAGGCCGTTGCTGATGGAATACCTGCCTCACTATACCGCCGAGCAGAATCGCCGGCACAGCGTTCCGCCGGGGATCACCGGTTGGGCACAGGTTAACGGCAGAAACGTCACGGTCTTCAGCGCGCGCCTGAAGCTCGACCTCTGGTATGTCGATCATTGGACTCTGTGGCTCGATGTCAAAATACTGGCGAGCACCTTCGTCAAGGTGCTCCGCTCCAGCGGCTTCAAACTGGCGCAGCCCCTGGACGAAGTGGACGACATCGGGCTTCACCCGGACACGCGGAAAAAGGTGGGTGCAGCACCGGCAAACTCTCACCCTACATAGCCGCCGTCATCGAGGTAACCTGACACAAATAAATTCGGAATTGAAATGACTAAGACAACGACGGCTGAGGAACTCTACACAACGGGTACATATCTGGAGCAGAACCCGCTCTGGCATACCGAGGAATCACGGTGGAAGGCGGAACACATCATGCGGATGCTCGACCGTCAAAAAATCGTTCCCGACACGATCTGTGAAGTCGGTTGCGGGGCCGGTGAGGTGCTCAAGCAGCTTCAGCAAACGCTGGTCAACCGGTGTGACCTGCTGGGCTGCGACATCTCTCCGCAAGCCATTGCACTCTGTAAGGCGCGGGCAAATGAGAGGCTGCATTTTTTGCTGGGAGACATCACACAAATCCCGGATCAAAACTTTGACCTGATTCTGGTACTTGACGTGCTCGAACACATGGAAGATTACTTTTCCCTTCTGCGCAACCTCAAGGAGCGAGCCCGCTTTAAGATTTTCCAAATACCGCTCGACCTCTCGGTACAAACCGTCCTGCGCGCCACCCCCCTGATTAAAGATCGTCGACGGTACGGGCACATCCATTATTTCACTAAAGAGATCGCATTGCAGCTTCTGCAGGACCTCGGGTACCAAATTATCGACCATTTCTACACGGCCGTATCCCTTGATATTCCGTCACGCGAGCTGAAGAATCTCGTCATGAGGGTTCCCCGGCGCCTTCTTTATTCGATGAACAGGGATCTGGCCGTCCGCCTCCTTGGCGGCTATCGGATTATGATTCTGGCCAAATAGGCCTCTTGCTCGATAGGAGTAGCAACTTGCAACCGGCCCGCGTTCAGGCTTCGGATGCCGTTTCTGTTCTGTTCTGCTGTTTGTGAGCATCCGGCCTCACCATTCTAATTCCAAAGACGAGCGCTCCACGCTAATATGATAACCATGACTCAGTGTTGGGAAGGAATTGCCAATCTCGGCCTCCCTCAATTCCTGCACTTCGAACTGGAAGGCCTGCGGTCGCGCATTTCCCAGCGCCAACGGCCCATGCTCTACCGGACAAAATGCGCGAAGTACCCCCTGCGGGCGCGGCCGAAAACCAGTGATCGCTCGGTCTTTTGGCGGGTCTTCGCCTGTCGAGAGTACCTGCGCATGGGCGAACCCGCGGACCCGGGGCTCATCATCGACTGCGGCTCCAACGTCGGATACTCTTGCGCCTACTTTCTAACGCACTTTCCCAGTAGCTACGTAATCGCCGTCGAGCCAGACGCCGGGAATTTCGATCTGCTTAAAACCAACCTGGCGCCTTATGGTAATAGATGCCGGCTGGTGAATTCGGCCATCTGGTCAAAGCCTGCAGGACTCGTTTTTGAAGAATCGACGCTCAGCGAGAGCGAACAATGCAGACGAGTGCGCGAGGCCAGGCACGACGAGAAGCCGGCAATGATCGCCACAGACATCGGGCGGTTGTTGAAGGAATCCGGCTTTGATCGCATTTCTATACTGAAAATGGATATTGAAGGATCGGAGCTGGAGGTTTTCTCGTCCAACTACGTCGAATGGCTTGCCAGGGTGGATCACCTGCTCATCGAATTACATGGTGAGGAGTGCGCCGCCGCATTTGAAAAAGCGGTCGCATCGCAACCTTTCGTATTGTCCCAGCCCGACAAGAGCCGCTACGAGGAATTGGTTGTGTGCAGGCGGTTTTGCGCCTGCGCGGACCTGAGGACCGGCTAACGTGTGCTCTTGATCCCCGCGTTCGTCCGGCACTTGGGTTCGGATTTTACTCCATCTTGAGCAATCAGCCGCAGGGCGCCTGCCGTTTTGCCCATGAGAAGCTGCTACAGTTTTTAATGACCTTCCGACGCCAGACGCACTTTCTTCTAGGGATCATCCTGTTGTCAGGTGCCGGCCATAAAACCGGTCGGGCTCAAGCGTACAACCAGAGTTTTACGCCGGTTCAGATCGAAGGTATTCCTGGCCTGAGCTTGTCGCCGATGCGCCCGCTGCCGGGATTCCAGCCCGCCCTGGCTCCGACGGTCTCGGCTCCGTTCTCTCCAGCAATAACGACGCTTGCGCCTGCACCCGTTTTCGAGGAACCGCCTTCCGTGCTTGAGCCGGCTACCCCCGAATCAGGCGTGGTCAGCCTGGCCCCAGGGGTGGCCGAAGCGCCCGTGATCGCGCCCAATACACCTCGACCGGCGACTCAACTCCAGGTTCGCCTCGGCGGCGGCATCGAAGCAACGTACGACAGCAACATTTTTATCCAGCAGAACCACGCCAAATCGGACCTCTATTTTATCCTGGCACCGACGCTCGGCCTGGGCAGCGGGGATCTGGCCGAATCACTGGACCTGCAGCAGCAAGCGACCCTCGAGCCGCAAACTTTCGATAATGCCGACCTTATCCGCCTGCCGGCCCACCCGTTCTATTACCTGCTGTACACTCCCAGTTACACCGCGTTTGTCGACCACACCGATCTGAACAGCTTTGATAATGACGTTGCCGGCGGCGCGCAAATCACCTTGCGGCGGTTAACCCTGGGAGCTTTTGCGCGGTTTCAAACGTTCCGGGCACCGGACATCGAAGTTGGGACTCGAACGAGGGAACAGTGGACCAGCGCCCGGGCATACGCCCTGTACGCGTTGTCAGACAGAACTCAACTGAACGCCGACTTCTTCGTACAGAACCGAAACGTTCAAAATTTTATCAGTTCGCTGGAAGTTTGGAATGAAGACTGGATCGATTACAGGTACTCTACCAAAACCAGCGTCGGTGCGGGGATCGCCGCCGGCTTGGTGATTCCGAGTGCGGGACCGGATGAGTATTATGGACGCATTCAGGTCCGCACGACCTGGAACGCGACCGGGAGGATTTCCGTGGCGGCAAAGGCAGGCCTTGAACTCAGAGCAGCGAGCGGAGCGGGAGCGAAACTGCTTCCGGTCTTCGGGCTGGAAGGGCGTTACGCAATAACCAGTCGAACCTCCGCCGCCGTGTCCGTCTATCAACAGATACATGCGTCCGCGGGCGAGCAAGCGACTGTTTATGCGGGCCGGGGCTTCGACGTAAGTATCCAGGAGAAGGTCCTGGATCGATACCTGCTGGGAGCGGCGATTGGTTATACCAACATCGCTTACAATTCCTTCATGCAGGCTCCCGGCACTAGAGCGCGCAATGATAATTTCGTTTTTGTCAACGTGAGCGCCCAGACGCAATTCAACCGGTGGGTGAATGGTCAACTCGGCCTCGAGTTCCGAAAGAATCAGTCGAGCGCCACGGGATCTTCGTTCAACGAATTTCTTGGCACATGGGCGTTGCGCCTGAAATTCTAAGGCGGGGAGTGTATTGAGGCGATCTTATCGAACCAAGGATTCCCGAACCAAGCTGACCCTTTCCGAAATGAACAAAACGAATCGAGCCGTCCACATCCTTTGTTGCGTGCTATACGCAGTTTGCTTGTTACCCATCAGCCTTCGGGCGCAACAGAATACTCCTGCCGCACCGGCCCCTATATTGCCTGAGGCGCCGCCCCCAAGTGAGGTCCGGCCTCAGGCGTATCCGGTAACCCCCGCAGTCCGGTCGGCTCCCGGCAACTACCGGATCGAGCCGAACGACGTGCTCGACGTTCGGGTCTTCCGTGAACCGGATCTGACCACCACCGCGCGCGTGGCGAACGATGGGACCATCATGGTGCCATTGGCCGGCCAGGTACGGGTTGGCGGGATGTCCATAAGCCAGGCAGCCAGGGAAATTCAGGCCAGGCTGGCTGCCGGTTACCTTCCGAATCCGCAGGTCACGGTTAACATTACCCAATTCCACCATCGCCGGTTCACCATCCTGGGGCAGGTAAACCGAAGCGGCACCTACGAGTTCCCCGATGAGGGTTCCCTCGGTTTACTGCAGGCGATCGGATTGGCCGGCGGATACACCAGCATAGCCGATCCGTCGAAGGTCATCATCCGGCGTACCGTTCGCGGCAGGGCTACGTCCTTTCGCGTCAACGCTAAGAAGATTGCGGCCGGCAAGATAGATGAGGATGTCCAGGTTGTTCCTGGGGATGTTATCACCGTTTCTGAAGCCATCTTTTGATTGGCCGAGCACCCGTCATACCCTCGTCGTTTCGCTTCGGGCATCAGCAGGCGCCCCCACCAGTTATCCGCCGTGAATTTCATCACTTCCACGAGTCCAGGCGATCAACGTTCCCGGCCGGATAGGTCGCTTTCTTATTGACGCACTCCCAACTTTTCTCTTAAATGAAAAAGAGCCTAAAGGAAGGGCTGTCGGTGCCCGAAGAAATCGTTGTTAACGAAGTGACGATCGTGAACGGTCCGGAGCAGGGAGCGCTGGCGGGCAAGGTTGAAAATACGGCCTTATCTCCCGACGGTTTGGGGGTTGTGCGCATGCACGAGCGTTTGGATGCTCACTTCCGGCGGTGGTTAAACCGCGGCTGCAAGAACTCCGACCTGCTCCGGTCGGCGGCGACCCTGAGTGAAGCGGAAGCTTTACGCCGGAGTTCGTCGCAATCGCTCGATGGCGCGCTTGCCGACTACCTGGAAAAGAGCCTGCAGGCGCGAAACCGGCGCCGATGGGTTTGGCGATGTACTACCCTGGCGGCCGGCGCTGTGGCCGTAGCACTGCTGGCGACCTTTACTGGAAATGGAAGGTGGACGGCGGGCACGCAGCATCGGGGGGCGGCAGAGCTTGCCCTTGCCGGAACGCGGGGAATCGACACCGCGGCCGCCGAGCGTACCGCAGGTCAGAGCCATTCCGTCACGGGGGATGGCGCCGCTCAAGGGAGCGGAAAAGGAGCGGAGTCGCTCGCGAACGACCGCGATGTTTCCGGATTGCCGTCAGGGGCAACTACTCCGGCCAGGGTAAACGCAGCCGGGCAAAGTGCTGAACTGGCGGCCAGCCGTCGAGATGCCCTCCAAGCCAAGCTTAAAGAGGCAGAAGAGACCATGAAACGGACCGCTGAACTGGCGGCCCGGGAACGCGACGCATTCCGAACTCAGCTGCTAACTGCGGCAGCCAAGGCCCGACACGATGCCGAGGCCGCGGCTAACGAACAGAATGGTCTTCGAAGCCAGTTGAAGGAAGCCGAGATCCGGGCCCAGCGGGCTGAAAAGAGCGCCCAACTCGCGACGGAGCAGCGGGATGCGCTTCAAAGCCAGTTGCGGGAAGCGGAAAGCAGGGCGGATGCCGCCCGGAAACGCGCAGAGTTAGTCGCGAGCCAATCTGACGCCCTGCAAACCCGTTTGACGGACCTGGAAACGAAGGCGCATCTGGCCCAGGAAAACCTCGAGCGCGTAACCAGCCAGCGCGATTCCCTGCAGGCGCGGCTTGAGGAGGCACAGGCTGCGGCGGCCGTGCAGGAGAAGCCTAACGGCAGACCCCCATCACGCACCGCGCTCCTGCCTCAGAACGGCCTCTCGAATGGCTTGACGACGGTGCCGTCCGACCCCGAACGAATCCAACCGCCCAGTTCGGGCGTGATACCGTTTTCGGACCAAACTAACCCTGACACTCACCTTAAACGCCGCGAGTGACGGTTCTCAGGACCGGTCCGGTTGCAACTCTGCGCCGACTGGCTGGCATGCGGCTCCCGTTGCGGCGGCGCGCAAAGGCGCCGCCTATATCCCGGCGTCACTTAACTTCGGATGCACACGGCTGTTCCGAGCCAATGAAGCAAAAAGAACTGGGAAAGACGGGGATCCTGTTGCCCGAAATCGGACTGGGAACCTGGCAGTACCTTGGTGGTGTGAAGCCGATCAGGGAGGCGATCGCACGAGGCGCCTTTTTGATCGACACAGCCGAGTCTTACGGCTCCGAAGAGACCGTCGGTGAGGCAGTGAGGCACATCAGGGATAGCGTTTTCATTGCGACTAAAGTCTTGCCGAAACATTTCCGGTGCTCTGATCTGTTGAGAGCAGCGGATCAGAGTCTGAAGCGATTAAGGACCGACCATATTGATTTATACCAGCTCCACTGGCCGAATCGGGTCGTGCCCATCGAGGACACCATGGCAGCCATGCAGGGCTTGTTGGAGAAGGGCAAAGTCCGATTCATCGGCGTCAGCAATTTCGGCGTTGCTGAACTCCAAAAGGCGCAGGCGGCCCTGCCGAGGCATCGCATCGTCTCCAACCAGGTAACTTACAGCCTTGTGGAGAGGAGCGCGGAGGTGGACCTTTTGCCGTACTGCCGTGCGAATAATATCACCCTAATCGCCTACAGCCCCCTGGCCCGGGGTATAGACCAGATCAAGGCGAAAGATCCGCGCGGCATCCTGAGCAGGGTGGCGCTTCAGACGGGCAAAACGGAAGCCCAGGTAGCTTTGAACTGGTGCGTCTCCAGAGAGAACGTGATTGCTATACCCAAGGCATCATCGGTCGAGCACGTTATTCAGAACTGTGGCGCTTCAGGCTGGCGACTGTCGCTGGAGCAGAACAGACTTCTCGAAGACGGTATAAAATTTCGACGGCGCGGACGCGCCGAGGTCGCGTTGCGGCGTGTCGTGAGTGCTGTTCTGCAAAGGCTGGCTTACACTGCGTGACTGATGCTCAGTGGAGGAACCGCGGATCCGTAAGCTGCCGTGCGATTCGCCTCAACACTCGAGCCCTAAACCATTTCGACGGCGATGCAGGTAAATTTTTGTCTTCCTTCCCGGATACCGTGCGGGCGTTACACCTGGGAGACCGTATAAACGGTCTAGGCCCAACGCAACGGGGGACCTTAGCCCAGGGTTTCACCTCACTGCCATTTAGTTAAGGGCGAGGTGGGATGCCTTCGTCCCGCAGGGACGGCTGAGGTTAGGTAGGGACTTCAGTCCCTGTGCCTGGTGAAGGCGTCCCCAGGGGTTGCGTGCGTCCCATCGGGACGCCTGAAGGCGCGCCGGGCCACAGGCGGGCGTCAAAGGTGGGGCGCCGTTCGGGTTTTCGTCGCCGAGGGTCGCGCCGGGTTTGGCTGGCCGCTTGGGAGTCGGCACCCTGCGGGCCAGCGTTTCAGGCGTCCCTACAGGACGCGCTCCCTCTTAAATGCCCCGTCCAGGGACTGAAGTCCCTGGCTAACCTCAGCCGTCCCTCCGGGACGAAAGCGCCCCATCCGCCGGCCCTTAACTAGATGGCAGTGGGGTAAACCCTGGGCTAAGTTCCTTTGGCCCTTCAGGCCATCAAACCGTCTCCCGGCCCGTTGGGCCCGAGACTGTTTATACGGTTTAATCGGTGTAATTTCGGCAGGGCACCTTGGGGAGGAAGGCAATATTTTGCCTCGATGGTCATCGAAATGGTGTCATAGGCGAAATGCCGGCAACTTTGTGAAAATAACCGATCCCAAACATCGCGATTTTGGGTGTCGGCGCAGTGAAAAAGGGATGGTACTTGCTACATTTTCCGTGCAAACTGTCCATTTCTCAAGGGAGCACCGTTTTTTTGCCAGGAAGTCAGGTTGAAGTCAGGCTTGCTCATGAAGCGCCCTGATGCTGTCTCAGGAGGCTCTTCAGCTCAGAGAGGCCGTGGATGTAATGGGTCGCATTGTTGCCGGGGGGCACGCCCGGCCGTAAGACTTGCACCGTCCGGATTCCCAATCGATTGCCGGCCTCGATTTCCGAATGCGGGCTGTCCCCGACTACCAACGCCTCTTCAGGCCGGAGTTGGAAAGCACGCAAAATCTCCCCGAAAATTCCTCGTTTGCCTTTTCGATCGGCTTCGTCAATCGCATCGACGTAGATCGCCGTAAAGAGCCGCTCAAAGCCGAGCGCCTTAATCTTACTTTCCTGAAGCCGGCGAAAGCCCGTTGTCACCAGGAAGCGCAGCACGGGCAATTCTGCAAGCATGTGAAGGTCGCCGTAGCCATGCATCGGCACGTCCACTTCCAGGCGGGCGTAGACGGCCCAACCGGCGGCGAGCATTTCCCCTGTAAAGCCGTGCTTGTCAGCCACAACATCCAGCGGGTGGCGCCAGAAATCGTCAAAGGCCTTCGCCAACGCCTCGTCCGACAGCCGGCCCCGGTTCGCCCCCCGAATCGCGTCAAAGACAGGTTCCAAAATCCCTCTACCCGGCTCGTCGGCCGCGCTCAAACAATTATCAAGATCGAACATAATGGCCCGGATCATTTGATTAATTAAATGGCCGCCCCCGGCCTGATCACCGTGCGAATCGGCATAGGTTACGAGAGGTTGCGATCGAGGATGCGCTGGAGAAACTCACACGAGAACGCAACGTCTTCTTCCTCCAGCCCGTGCATGATCAGAGGACCGGTAAACTCAACCCGTTCCAGACCGCGAAGGTAATATTCGAAGTCAAGAGTGCCCTTGCCCGCAGCGCACGCCTGAAAGGCCTGGTCCCGATCTTTCGCGTGCGCAATGGCGATCACATCCCCTAACAAATTCAATGCCTCGTCCAGGACGTCCTGCTGACTGCGTTCGGGAACAACCAGGTTCGCGGGATCGATAACGATTCGTAAACGAGGGCTTTGCAGCTCGTCGAGCAGTTGCCGGGCGCGACAGGCCGAATTGACCACGTTCTCGCTTTCGGGCTCGAAGGCCAGGCACAGGTGATACTTCTCGGCCGCGCCAAGGGCGGATCCGATGGATTGAACCATATCCTCCCAAGCCGCTTTGGAGTCGTTCTCGGGGTGCCATTTCCACATGTTCACGGGGTCCCGCGTTCCCGTACAGAGGGTGACCACCGGGATGCAAAGCCGGGCGGCGGCCTCGCACAAGATTTCAAACTTCATTAACCCGTCGCGCCGGACGGCCGGATCCGGATGGGCCATGTTGAAGGTCCCGGAGATCGCCGCCAACTCGACCGCGGCGCGCTCTGCAGCGCCGGTGATTTGCTGAACCAGCTCGGGCGGCACGTCTGCGGGAAGCGGGTCGAGTCCGGCGCAGGACATGTTGAACTGCACCGAACGGATCCCGTGGCCGGCGATGGCCTGAAAAAGTTCCTCGATCGCCGGCCGGCGAAAAGTCTTGGCGAAGATCCCGATCCTCATCAAACGGCTCCCGCAGCTTCGGCTACCACGACCGGTTTGCCCCGCCGGGCGGATAGCTGGATGGCCCGCAGCGTTCGGATCACCGCGAGCCCGTCTTCAATCCCGGCTGCCGGGGGGAACGTCTCGTTGCCGCGAACGGCATCGGCGAAGGACTCAATCTGCAACCGGTAAAAATGGGCGTCTTCGCCGAGGACCCGCTTGAATTGACCGTCTCGAACGGAAAAACATTCCACCTCGGCAGAGCGCAGGTACCAGGGATTGAAGATTTTACCGATGACGCTGCCAAACTCGCCGTAGATCTGGAACCCTTCGTGCCATCCCATGCGCACGGCCAACGTCAGATCCAGGTGGCCAATGCTGCCGTCCGCAAAATCGGCCGTCACAAACCAGCAATACGCATCATACCTCCGCAAAAATCGCGCATCCACCCGGATGATCTCGCCGCCCAAAAATCGCGCCGTATCCACGAGGTGGCTGCCGTGACCCAGGAGGTAATAGGACTCGCGGTTGGCTTTGGGATCGCCCTCCGGCCGCTTCGACCGGGCGCTCCTCACGATCACCGGCTGTAAATTGCCGGTTTCGGTGTACCGGGAAGTCGAATCGCAATACCAGGCTTTGAGCGCCAGCCGGGTACCCATCTCCTCGTCGATGAAGCGGCGCGCGGCCGCCACCCCGGGATCGAACCGTTTCATCGAGCCCACCCGAAAGATCAAATCCGGAGCTGCCCTTTTGATCTCGAGGAGGCGGATGCATTCCTCAACGCTCACCCCGAGGGGTTTCTCGACCAGCACGTGCTTGCCGGCCTCGATCGCTTCCGCCGCAGCCGGGACATGGAACTGATCGGCGATTCCGATGATCACCGCTTCAACCTTCGGATCGGCCAGCATCGCTTTGAAATCGGCGTAGACGACCTCGGGTTCCCAGATCTGCGCCATCCGGTTGCGCAGATCGTCAGCGGCATCGCACAGGGCATACAGACGCGCGTTTCGGGCTTTCTGGCAGCTCTCGAAATGGGCGGCCTGGGCGATCATCCCGCAGCCAAGGACGCCGATTCGAACCGGGTCTGGGGTCTTGTTCATTGGCTTGCGATCCGGTCCTGCACGGGCGTAGATGCCGAATTGAAATAGGAGTGCGGCGGTGCCGGAGACAGCGTCGCCCCCGTTTTCATCCGGATCGCGCCGCTCCCCAATGCCGTGCAAGCTCGACCGCGCGTGCCCGCAGCAATTCCGAGGCACGCCGGATGGCCTCCTCAGTGGAAACCGTTCCGTCGGCGAGTGCCGTGATTTCATCGAAATGTGCGAGCAGTAGCGGTCGGGCGTCGGGCTCGACCCGCCCGGCAAACGCGATGCAAGGTTTACCGAAGCGCCGGGCGAGCCCGGCCACGCCCGCCGGCGCTTTGCCCTCGAGGGTCTGAGCGTCCAGGCTGCCTTCGCCGGTAATAATGAGATCGGATCCGGCGACCGCTTCCGCCAAACCGAGCAACTCGGCCACCTCGTCGAAGCCGCGGCGGACTTCAGCCCCGCAAAAGGCCATCAAGCCGAAGCCCAACCCCCCGGCCGCACCCGCGCCCGGACGATCCCGGAGGTCCTCCCGGCGCCAAGCGGCGACGGCGTCCGCCAAGCGGCCCAACCCCGCCTCAAGTGAGCGCAGCTCCGATTCGCCGGCCAGCCCCTTCTGGGGCCCGTACACCCGGGTGGCTCCGCGTTCGCCCAGAAGCGGGTTGAAGACGTCCACCGCCGCGACTACCCGGCCGGCTACCCAGGAAAGGTCCGGAGGCGGCGCGATCGTTTCAAGCCGAAGCAAATCGGCCGGGACCGGCTCCAGCTCAAGCCCGCTGCCGTCCAGGAAACGAAAACCGAGCGCGGCGGCGAGGCCCACCCCGCCGTCGTTGGTGGCGCTGCCGCCCAGGCCGATCACAGCCCTGTCAGCCCCGCTGGACCGGAGGGCGTGGGCCAGCATTTCACCGGTTCCATAGGTGGACTGGCGCTCGACGCGGCGTTCATCCGGCGCGACGCGCCAGAGCCCGCTGGCTTCGCTCATGTCGAGGACCGCGGTTGTGACGGCGCCTTGGCTGGTCAGAGCGTACTTCGCGGCGACCGGCCGGCCCAGGGGGTCACGAACCGTACATGACACCCATGTCCCCTCCAGTACCTCGCAAATGGCCTTCGCCGTTCCTTCGCCGCCGTCGGCCACCGGCCGGCAGGAGAATTCCAGGTCAAGGCTGGGCGGGGACCCGGCGCGCCAGCCTTCGGCAATCGCCGCGGCAACGTCGTGCGCGGAGAGCGACCCTTTGAATTTGTCCGGGGCGACGAGGACGCGCATACACCGTGACGTTACCGCCCGGGGTGATCTTGTCAGGTCAATTTCGTCCGGGAAGACGGCGCGGCCCGCGGCAGAGAACGGCTGCGCGGAACGGCGCCAGACCGGGCTTTGCCCGCAAATGACGCCGCGGAACCCAGTCCTCACCGGGCCAAAGCGTGCAGCCGGTGGTGCGCCGGACGAAGCTGCTCATAGAGCTCGCGGTAGACCTCCTCGTAGCGGGTCTGCAACCGCTTCGAGCGCTCGGCGTTCGGCGCCACGTCGATTTCTTCCCGGCGTGCCACCCGCAGGGCGGCGGTCGCATCGGCAAACAGGCCGCAGCCCATCCCGGCTAACAGCGCCGCCCCGAAACTGACCGTTTCGCGAACCGGGTTGATCTTTACCGGCAGGCCGTAAACGTCGGCTTTGATCTGGGTCAGGAGACGGTTTTCGAGCGAGCTTCCGATTGTGAGAACATCTTGGAAAGGGGGCAGGCCGGCGACGCTGACCATCGCATCGGCGATGGCCCTCGCCTCGAAGGCCAACCCTTCCAGCACCGCCCGGAACATGGCGGCTCGCGTCGTCGCCGCCTTGAGGCCGATAAATGCCCCGGCCGCCCGGGCATCCGAATGCGGCGTCACGCTGCGCACCAGGTGCGGCAAAAACACGGGGACCGCTTCGTCGGCCGAGGCTGCTTCCTCGACCAGTTCCGCCACACCCGCCTTACCTCCCAGTTCCCGCCGGAACCACTCCACGGCAGCGCCGGCGGTCTGAAGTCCACCCGTCAGGTAGCAGGTGGGCTCCTCGATCCAGATGGCGCCTTGGGCCAGCCCGTGTTCGGCGATGCGCGGGTCCGAAAGGGGGCCTTGGACTACCGAGATCAACGACTCGGACGTGCCGATGCTGTCAAAGAGCAGCCCGGGCCGGAGTCCACCCGCGGCAAACGCCCCGCTGACGTGGTCGTGGATGCCGACACTCACCACCGCGGTTTGCGGCAAGCCCGTCGCCGCGGCGCTGGCGGGCGTGAGGGCACCCAGGGGGGTGCCGCTCTTGCGAACCGGTGGAAACGTCGAGGGCGCAACGCCCGCACTCTCCAGGATCTTGGTCGCCCACGTTCCCCGGGTCACGTCGTAGGCGAGGGTGCGGCAGGCCATGCTGGGATCGGTGGCGGGGATGCCGCAAAGGCAATACGCCACGTAATCAGCGAACTGAAGCCAATGGCGCGCCTGTTCAAACGCGGCGGGCTGATGGTGCTTGACCCACAAAATCTTGCAAAGCCCGTACATCGGGTCCGGGTTGAGACCCGACACTTTGAACAAGGTTTCATAACCGACCCGGTCACGCAGCCATTCGTACTCGGGGATCGTCCTCAGGTCGAACCACGCGATCGCCGGCGCCAGCGCCCGGCCTTGCGCATCGATCGGTACGATGGACTCCCCAAGGCTGGAAACGGCGATGCCCTTGATGCCTTCGCGGTGCGCCACCTGAGCCGTCACGGCCCGGATAGCCCGGCAAGCCGCCTCCCAGACGCGCCCCGGTTCGAAATCCGTCCAGCCTGGCCGGGGGTGCGAGCGCGGAGTCGGCTCGGACCCATGGGCAACGATGGTTCCAGCCTCGTCGAGGGCGAGGCATTTCAGGTTAGTGGTCCCAACGTCCAGCCCGAGGACCAAGTCAGGGTGCGGCATCGGCGTTTGAACGGTCAAGTCGCGACGGACAAGACGAGTTTTCCCTCTGTGTTTCGGGTTTCCATCAGCGCATGAGCCTCAGCCGCTTCTGCCGGCGGCAGCACACGGCCGATGTTCAGTTTCAGCCGGCCCGCCGCAGCGTCCGCCAATTTCAGCACTTCCGGTCCGCCGTGGCTTTCGGCTCGAATGGCCTTCATTATATGTCTCTGCATGTCTCTATTCGCGGTCCGGCCGGGCATGATCAAGCTCAACGGCATTGCTGCCTTCCGATGTATGGTACAGCACGATTTGCGTTGTGATACACGATGCGAAACCCTAAGACGAGCTGCCAATCGTTGATGCAGACCATTTTCACCATCGCGCCGAGCAGGCGATTCGGCGACGATGGCAGGCCCGGTGTGGGCGGGTACCGTTCTAGGAATGGTTCCTCGCCGGGGTCGCGAGGGCTCCGAGGACCCTGACCAGCCGGCCTCGACTCACATGAGGGAACTCGAACATCTTCTTGGCCTGTTCATCGCGGCCGTTATCCTGGCGGCGGCAGCACGCCGCGCCGGAGCGCCTTACCCGGTGTTCCTGGCGTTGGGCGGGGCGCTGCTGGCGTTTCTGCCCGGCGCGTCCCCGTTCAGGGCTCCTCCCGAGCTTGTGCTGGCGCTCTTCGTGGCACCCGTGCTGCTCGACGCCGCTTACGATGCGTCGCTTCGAGATCTCAGGGACAATTGGGCGCCGGTCACCAGCCTGGTCGTGTTCGCCGTCGGCTGCACGACCGCGGCGGTCGCCCTCGTCACGCACGCACTGGTCCCTGCGATGCCCTGGGCGGCGGCGATTGCGCTCGGCGCGATCGTGGCTCCGCCCGACGCGGTGGCGGCCGGCGCCGTGCTGCGCCCGTTGCGACCGCCGCATCGCCTCCTGACCATCCTCGAAGGCGAAAGCCTGCTGAATGACGCCAGCGCGCTGCTGATCTACCGCCTCGCCGTCGGAGCCGTTGCCGCCGATGGCTTTTCCATGGCAGGCGTTGCACCCACCTTCTTGCTCGCCGTCGCCGGCAGCCTCGTTGCCGGTCCGATGCTCGGGTGGCTTGTCCCTCGGTTGATGGAACGCGTGCAGCACGTGCCGACCGCCATCATTCTGCAGTTCGTTAGCACGTTCGGCGTGTGGCTGATCGCCGAAGGCGTCGGCCTCTCCGGGGTATTGACGATGGTGTTCTACGCCATGACCGTGGCGCAGACGGCGCCGGAGCGAACGCCCGCACGGATCCGCATCCCGACCTATGCCGTCTGGGAAACCGCCGTGTTCGCGCTGAACATCCTGGCCTTCATCTTCATCGGCCTGCAGATCCGGCCCATTCTCGAGGGTTTGGCCGCCCCGGACCGGGGCCGATACCTCGCCGTCAGCGGCGTGGTCCTGCTCACGGTGATTGTCGTGCGTCTGGCTTGGCAACTGTCCTTTGATACCGTTGTCAGGTTGCGAAACCGCCGGTTCGGGTTCCATCCGCCCCGGCCGATGATGCTGGCGCCGACGACCGGGAGCAGCCTGGTCATCGCGTGGGCCGGCATGCGGGGCATCGTTTCGCTGGCTGCAGCCCTGGCGCTCCGCCCTACCTTTCCGTATCGCGACCTGATCGTGCTGACCGCGTTCGCGGTGGTCCTCGGCACGCTGGTAATCCAGGGACTGACGCTCAAGCCCCTCATGCGTGCGCTCGATTTGCGCGATGATGATCCGGTCGGCCGCGAGGTGAGGGCGGCCCGTGAACGCGCGTTACGCGCGGGCCTGACGAGCCTGGCGCATGACCGGTCTGCGATGGCGGAGGTTGTCCGGCAGGAGTTGACGGCACTCCTGGCCGGCGAACGAACGGCGGCGGACCCGGACGATGCCGCGCGCTCCGCTCACAACGAACGGCTTCGTTGCGCTCTCCGCGCAGCCCGGCAAGCCGTCCTCGCCATGCGCGCCCGCGACGAAATCGGCGATGACGCCTTTCACCGGATGGAAGAGGAGCTGGACTGGCTCGACATGGCAGGCAGTAGAAGTGGAGAGTGAGGCCGGGGCCTTGAGACCTTGGGCGGCATCGGTAAAGGATCCGGCTAAACCCGATGGTTTGGTTTCTCCGGGACCGGAGGAGGCGTTTGCGGGGACGCTACACCGGTTTTGAAGTTGGTTGGGCGGCTCGTTGCGCGAGTGAGACGGCCCGAGCGGGTGGCCGGTGGCTTTGCGTGCTCCGGCCGAGGGAGCCGGTTTTAGCCCCAAAGGGGCGCCAGAACCTAGCCCAGGGTTTTACCCTGGGAAACGGTTCTCTTGCTCGTCCGAGGCCTGAAGGGCCGGCAGAAGGTGTCGCTCGTCTTTTCTGCCGCCCCTTCAGCAAATCCAACCCGGCGGGGCGGGCGTTTGTTAGGGAGGGCGTACCGGCGTGACGCCTTAGGAGGGCTCAACGGTGAGGGGGGCGGCGTTCCCAGGGTAAAACCCTGGGCTAGGTTCTGCCGCCCCTTCGGGGCTAAAACCGGCTCAACCATCCTGCGAAGGGGTGTAACTCAATGGCCGTGCGGTTCACCCCAGGCTGACTACGATCTGGCATTCCTTCGGCGCTGCAGCGGTCCCGTCCCCGGCCGCCCACCCTATCAAGGGCTATCCTCCATCGCGCACACGCGCCTAACCTGAAAGTTCTATCTCCGGGCGCCTGGAATACGCAGATCTACGTATTCCGAACCCGCCCTCAATCATCTATGCTCCGTCCCGGCCTCAAAAACGGCCGCTGAATCTCGTGGGGTTCGGAATCGCCTGCAACAAACCGCTCAGGGGGGCGAATTGGAAGGAATTGCGCCAAGCAACCCTGCGCCCGTCCTATGCCTTCACGCTGGAACTAAATAACTAACTAACTCGCTAACTAACTAACCAGTTCTTCAGGTAAGGGCAGCGACCTTTTCTCTCCAGAGGGTTTGCCTTGCAGCGATTTGTAAAACCAGCCGCTCGATTCGACTCCGCTCCAACTGACACCTACTTATTATGCCAGTACCACACGCCCTCAGTCCTCTGCGTCCCGGCTACGTCCGTCTGGAAGGCAGCGAACGCCAACCCTCCGCGACCGCACAGTTGCTGGGACCATCTCCAGCCGAAGACGCCGTCCGGATCTCCGTCGTCGTCCGCCGTCGCCCGGACGGAATGCCGACGCCTGACTTCGATTACTTTCTGAAAACACCGCCCCGCCAGCGGCAGCGGCTGTCCGAAGGGGATTTTGCGGCCAGATACGGGGCCGCTCCGGACGATATTGCTCTCGTCGTCAAGTTCGCCCAGGAACATGGCTTGGCAGTTGAAGAAACCCACCTGGCGCGCCGCACCGTGACCATCTCCGGCACGGTCGCACAGATGAACAACGCATTCGCCGTCAACCTGGGCCGGTACGAACACGAAGTGCAGGACGGCTCCCGCGACCCAGTCCATACCGAAGTCTACCGGGGCCGGGAAGGCTTCGTTCACATCCCGGCGGAACTGCAAGACATCATCACCGGCGTCTTCGGCCTCGACAACCGCCGGGTCGTCAAACGCAACAAGGCCGATCCGACGAACACCAAACCGATCAGCGTTGACACGGCACGGCAGCTTTACCGGTTCCCGGGCAACTCCGCCGCCGGGCAAACGATCGCGATCCTTTCCGAGGACGGCTACAAATCCTCCGACATCAGCCAGTCTTTCGGCGGCCACCCGCCGGCCATCGTCGATATCAACGTCGACGCGAGCAACAGCGGCAACGCGGATCCGGAAACCACCCAGGATATCTTCATCGCAGGTTCAGCCGCGCCCGGCGCGAAGATCGCGGTGTACTTCACGAAATTCAGCCAGGCGGGCTGGATCGATCTATTACATCGCGTGGCGCATCCCAAACCGGGCGATCCGGTCTGTTCCGTCCTTTCCTCATCGTTTTACCTCTGCAATGGCGATGACTCGGCGACGTTGACCGCGGAAGGGTTGAGCCGGAGTTTCGTTAACGCCGTGAGCGCGGCGTTCCAGGATGCGGCGATTCAGGGGCTGACGGTCTGCATCGCCTCGGGCGACACGGGTACCGCCTCCAAGAGGACGGACGGTAAGGCGCACGTCCAATACCCCGCGAGCGACCCGTGGGTGTTGTCGGTCGGGGGCACGACCATCGGCAATGTCAACGGCTCCAGCTATGACGAATACGTCTGGAATGACACCTTCTTCGGCGGCGTCGAAGGTGCGACCGGGGGCGGGATCAGCGACTTCTTTGCGATGCCCAAGTACCAACTCGGTGCCGGGGTGCCCGTCTCGCTCAACGACCAGCACGTCGGGCGCGGCGTGCCGGATGTGGCTGCCAACGCCAGCCCGAACAGCGGTTATCCGTTGACGGTTGACGGGTCCTCAGGCATCGGTGACGGGACCAGCGCCTCCGCCCCACTGTGGGCAGGCTACATCGCCGTGCTCAACGCCGCCCTTGGTGTAAACGTTGGCTTTATCAACCCGGTGCTCTACAGGTTGGGTTCCTACGTGTTCCGCGACATCCTGGGCTCGCCCGGGCCGGCCAACAACGGGCTCGACGGCGTGTCCGGCTATCCCGCCACCCCGGGATGGGATGCATGCACCGGCTGGGGCAGCCCGAACGGTACCGCCCTGCTGGCCGCGTTGCAAAATCTTGACGCCATCGTCATCAGGCGATCAGGCGATTTCGACGGCGACGGCATCGCCGAGTTGCTGGTCACCAGCCCGTGGGGCCTCGGCATCCTGAAGGAGACGGGCGCTACGATGACGGCCATCATGATGGCGCCTAACGGCACCCGCTTCGGCGGCTGGCTGCTCAATACGGCGGACAACGTCTTCGGACCTATCGCCGACTACGACGGAGATGGCCGGGACGAAATCCTTGTCACCAGTCCCTGGGGCCTGGGCATCCTGAAGCTGTCGGGCAGCACGTTGACTGCGCCGATGATGCAGCCCAACGGCACCCGTTTCGGCGGCTGGCTGCTGGAGACGGCTGATAACGTCTTCAGCCTGGCGGCGGACTTCGACGGGGATCGCCGCGCCGAAGTGCTGGTGACGAGCCCCTGGGGCATCGGCATCCTGAAGCTCTCGGGCAGCACCATGGCCGCGCCGATGATGCAGCCTAACGGCACCCGCTTCGGCGGCTGGCTGCTTTCGACGAAGGATAATCGCTTCGGTCCGGCCGCGGATTTCGACGGCAGCGGTCACGCCGGGCTTTTCGTCACCAGCGCCTGGGGCGTGGGCATCCTGAAGCTCGCGGCAAACACCATGGCCGCACCGATGATGCAGCCCAACGGCACCCGTTTCGGCGGCTGGTTGCTCAATACCGGTGACAACCATTTCGGCCCTGCCGCCGCCGATTTTGACGGGGACGGCAAAAAGGAAATCCTGGTCACCAGCCCGTGGGGCCTGGGCATTCTGAAGCTGTCGGGCAGCACGATGTCCGCACCGATGATGCAGCCTAACGGCACCCGTTTCGGCGGCTGGCTGCTCGAAACCGCTGATAACAATTTCAGCTCACCCGCCGACTACGACGGCGATGGCCAGGATGAACTGCTGGTTACGAGCGCTTGGGGTATCGGTATTCTGAAGCTCTCGGGCAACACTATGTTCGCACCGATGATGCAGCCTAACGGCACGCGCTTCGGTGGCTGGCTCTTCGAGTCATCCCAGAACCGGTTGGGCAGTGCCGCCCGGTTCGCGGGTGGCAGGCAGGCGGAGATCTTCATCACCAGCGCCTGGGGTGTGGGCATCCTGAAACTCGCAGGCAGTACCATGGCGGCGCCGATGATGCAGCCTAACGGCACCCGCTTTGGCGGCTGGTTGCTCAACACCGCCGACAACGTGTTCTGAGGAAGGCAGGGGGCCGCGTCCCCATGCGGACAAAGCGGCAGAAAGCCAGCCAGACGCTTTCGCCCCGGCCCCCTTTTCCAACCAGGTTCATGCCATCATTCCAGCGGCAGCCCGTGCACGCCGAAGTTCAGCCCGTTTTCAGCGGCGCGAACGCAATGTTGGTAGAGCGTACCCGAGTCTTCGGAGCGATTCGGAAGGTCATAGTAGTACCATTTCGATAACCATCGAGGTAAAATCTTGTCTTCCCCCCCCAGGTGCCCTGCCGGAGTTACACCTGTTAAACCGTATAAACGGTCCGGGCCCAACGGGCCGGCAGAACATAGCCAAGGGTTTACCCCACGGCCATTTAGTTAAGGGCCGCTGGAGGGAGGCGCTTTGGTCCCGAAGGGACGCCTGAGGTTAGCCAGGGACTTCAGTCCCTGGACGGGGCATTTAAGAGCGATCGAGCCCTCCTAAGGCGTCACGCCTTAGGAGGGCTCGATCGTGTTTTACGGTTACCCAGGGTAAACCCTGGGCTAAGTTCTGCCGCCCCGTCGGGGCTTCGGGGCTGAAACCCGGTCGAACTTCCACCAAGGTAACTTTCTAAATTGGTGTAAGACCCATTCAACAAGCTGCGCAACATCCTCCGGCGCCCCCCCTGAGGCGATCTTCTATCGGAATAACGGCCTGAATGGTAGAAGAGGGATCGCGTCCCCTGTGAGGGACGCATTCCCCCTTAAATGCCCCGTCCAGGGACTGAAGTCCCTGGCTAACCTCAGCCGTCCCTGCGGGACCAAAGCGTCCCCATCCACCGGCCGTTAACTAAATGGCAGTGCCGCGTACCCCTCCGGCAGCAGCCGCAGCGGGACCGGTTCCGGCGGGAAACCCTCTTTCGAGCCAAATAGAAAGGCGCCCCGGCGGATTCAGACGATCAAGGGCACTTCCTTCGCCTTTTTGGGGGCGTAGAGGTCGAGCGTCTGCCTCCTGCGCCATGTCGGCCAGGGAACCCGAACGGGCCAACGAGTGGAACGGAGTTGACACCGTATGTCAAACGCGATGAGAATCCATGCGCGGCAGGCCCGGCGCGCATGAACCGGCGTACCAAGCCCTTTTCACGGAATCCCTGCCATGATCCCTTTATCACCGGCGCTCGCCGCACAGATCGATACGCTCGACCGGCTCGCTCAGACCCGCCACGACGCGTGGCAGGTGCCGCGGGCGGAGGGCGAACTTCTTGCCGCCCTGGCCATCGGACACCAGGCCAGGCTCGTCGTCGAGGTCGGCACGAGCTATGGTTTCAGCGGGCTGTGGTGGTCAGCCGCGTTGGCCCTAACCGGCGGCCACCTGCACACGGTTGACGCCAGCGAAAAGAAGTACACCGCCTCGAAGGCGGCGTTTGCCGCCGCCGGTGTGGCGAATCGAGTGACAAGTTACCTCGGCGACGCCCGCCAGGTCTTGACCGGCATGCCTGATGGGATCGACCTTGTCTTCATCGACGCCGACAAGCCGAGCACGGGGGTCTACTTCGACCTGCTCTGGCCAAAGGTCCGGGTCGGCGGCGGGGTTCTGACGGACAACGTTATCACGCACCCGAGTGAGTTGGCTGCATTTGTCGACACCGTCCGAGCGCGCGCCGACGCGCACAGCGTGCAACTGCCCGTCGGGGGCGGATTGGAGTGGACCCTTAAACTGCACTGAAACGGCCGGCCTCCGTTTCGATCACCCTTCGGGGCAAAGCCCGGCTCAACCGTCGTGGGAGATGGTAGGAATGGGGCTGCACCTATCGCTTTCTGCCTGCGGCCGAATCCAAACTATCCCGTTGACCCGGCACCGTATCCCGCCGTACCTCAAGGTCCATGAGCGCACAAGATGACCGAAGCATCGGGTTCATCGGGCTTGGCAACATGGGAAGCCCCATCGCCGCGAACCTGCTCAAGGCAGGCTACCGGCTACGTGTTTACAACCGGACCCGTGAAAAGGCCGATCCCCTGGTAGAGCAAGGGGCGATTCCGGTCAGCCGGTCTTGCGAGGCCGCCGCCGAAAACGGCATCGTCTTTACCATGGTCGCCGACGACGCCGGCCTTGAACAAATCGCGCTGGCCGACCCCGCGTTTACGGAACGCCTGAAGGGCGGCGTCCACGTGTCCCTGAGCACCATTTCGCCGGAAACCGCCCGCCGCCTGGACGAGCACCACCGGGAGCGCGGGGTCATCTACCTGAGTTCTCCCGTGATCGGCCGCCCCGACCGCGCAGCCGCTGCCGCCCTGTTTATCCTGCTGGCGGGCCCCAGCCCGGCCAAGACGACGGTTGAACCGCTGCTGCGTCGAATCGGCCAGCGCATCTTTGACCTCGGGGAGCAACCATGGTTGAGCAACGCCGCGAAGCTGGCCGTCAATTTCAACATCCTGGCCGCGGTTGAATGCATGGCCGAATCGTTTACGCTCGCGGAAAAACATGGCATCGCGCGCGAAAAGATGGCCGAATTGCTTTCCGAAACGTTGTTTGGCGGCGTGGTCTACAAGGGTTACGGGGAATACGTCGCCCGGCACCGTTACGAGCCCGCCGGCTTTCGCGTGAAGTTGGGGTGGAAGGACCTGCGGCTGGTGCTTGACCTTGCGGCGGAGGGCGAGGTGCCCATGCCGGTGGGTTCTCTGCTTCGGGATCGGCTCTTGGCCGCGCTGGCCAAGGGCCGGGCGGACATGGATTGGTCGGCCATCGCGTTAGGCTGTTCGGAAGATGCCGGTCTGGCGGGGTCCAGGACCTGATTTCGCCCGTGAGCCCGGGCCGGTGAGCGGGACCGCCTGCATCAAAACGAGCCGGATGCAAAATCCGGCTGCAAATGTGCTGCTGAACGAATTAACTGCAAACGAACCCCCCAGCTACGCCATTCCGGTTTTATGATCACGCTTATTAAACACGCCCTCTCAGCCGGTGCTGAGGGGGAAATCGAGGTTGCAGGTTGGATTCGATCCCGCCGGGATGCCAAAAACTTTTCATTCCTCGAGGTGAATGACGGGTCCTGCTTGCGCAATCTGCAGGTGATCGTGGATCACGAGGCGCCGGGTTATGATGAGGTGGTGCACGCCACGTCGGGCGCCTCGGTGCGCGTGCAGGGACGGCTCGTCGCCTCACCCGCGGCCGGTCAAAAATGGGAGATCCATGCCGCGCGTGTGCAAGTCATCGGACCAGCGGATGCGACGTACCCGCTGCAAAAAAAGGGGCATAGCGTTGAATTCCTCCGCACCATCGCGCATTTGCGCCCGAGATCGAACCTGTTCGGCGCGGTGTTCCGCCTTCGGAGCCGCCTGGCTTCTGCGGTGCACCAGTTCTTTCAGGAACGGGATTTTGTGTACGTCCAGACGCCGATCATTACCGCCAGCGACTGCGAAGGGGCCGGCGAATTGTTTCGCATCACCACGCTGCAAGACACCGGCGGTCAGGCCGGCGAACCCGACTTTTTCGGCAAGCCTGCCTACCTGACGGTCAGCGGCCAGCTCGAAGCCGAAACGTTCGCCTGCGCCCTGTCGAAGGTGTACACCTTCGGGCCTACCTTCCGCGCCGAGAACTCGAATACGTCCCGGCATGCCGCGGAGTTCTGGATGGTCGAACCGGAAATGGCCTTTTGCGACCTGCAGGGGGATATGGATCTCGCCGAGGAGTTCGTTAAGGCGATGGTTCGCTATACTTTGGACCATTGCGCGGAAGACCTGGGGCTCTTTTCCAGGTTTGTGGACAAAGGACTCCTCGAACGGCTCACTCTGGTCGCCGAGCGCTCGTTCCAGCGGCTTTCCTATACTGAGGCGATCGCCATCCTCAACGCCTCCGGACGCAAGTTTGAGTACCCTGTGGCCGAGGGCCTCGGCCTGCAGTCGGAACACGAAAGGTTCCTGGCCGAAGAGCATTTCCGGGCGCCGGTGATCATGTTTGATCATCCCCGCGAGGCTAAACCCTTCTACATGCGCGTGAACGATGACGGCCGCACCGTCGCTGCGATGGACGTGCTGGTGCCGGGCATCGGCGAGATCATCGGCGGTTCGCAGCGCGAGGAGCGCCTCGGCGTGCTGCAGGAGAACATGCGCGCGCATGGCTTGCGCGAGGAGGATTACTGGTGGTACCTGGATCTGCGCCGCTTCGGCACGGTCCCACATGCCGGTTTCGGCCTGGGCTTCGAACGCCTCCTGATGTTCTTAACGGGTGTATCCAACATTCGGGACGTGATTCCGTTTGCCCGCACGCCCGGGAATGCGGAATTCTGAAAAGCGGAATCACTTTGCCCGGTGGCTTCGGGCCGCTTGGTTCAACGCGTTGGTTAAGAAAATGTAACGTTGCCAGGCTTTTCTATATCGTTCGCCGTCGTACGGTGACCGGTGCGCACAAGGCACCGTGCCCAAGCGCCGGCTTATGGCTGAGAGTAACCGCAAACACCGTCTGCCGGGCTTTGATCAAGCCCTGGAAGCCTTGCGGGCCGACGCGCTGCTCATGGGCACCCTGGTCCGCCGGAGCTTTCACAACGCCAAGACCGGCTTCGAACAGCGCGACGACGAGGCGTGCACGGCCGCCATTGCCGACGATGAGGAAATCGACGTGCTCGAGAAACAGCTCGACAAAGCCGCCACCGAGTTCCTGTTGCGCTACGCGCCGGTAGCCTTCGACCTGCGGATCGTCCTGTCCACCATGAAGGCCGGCTCGATTTTCGAGCGGCTGGCCGATCTTGCCGTGACGATCGCGCGGCGGGCGCGTCAATTAAACCAGCAGGCGCCGTTGGAGGAAGCCTTAAAGGCCCACCCGGCCCTGGAGACCCTGGAACGCGCGCTGACGCTGGGATGGGCGGCCTGCTCCGAACTCGATGGCCAGAGCGCCGAACGGATTCGGGTGGAAATGGAGCCTTTGGCCCAGGCGGCGCGAGATCTGGAGGAGGGGTTCAGCACGTTGATCCCGGAACGGCCGCAGCACGCTCGAACGCTGGTTAACCTCATGGCTGTCGCTCAGAGTCTGGAGGCGAGCGCCTACTTGGTGGAAAACCTGGCCGAAGCGGTCATTTACGCCGCCGAAGCCAAGGATGTGCGGCATCCGCGCAACAAACTGGAGATGGTCTGACCCGCTTGGCCGTGTGAGGGCTCCGCAGGGGCCGCTGGACGAAGGGTGCGTGGCCCTGGCCCGCTCAGGCCGGTTGTTTGGAGGAATGCTTTTATGAACGAGACGCAAATCGCTCGACCCATCACGGTGGCGAGTAAAGCCGGTCCCGCGCCCGCCCCCGGCACAATCGCCACGCCTGCGGCGAACGTCGAGGAGATCGTCATCGAGATCGACCGGGTGGAGTTCCATTATGGGCCCTCAAAAGCGCTGGACGCCATCAGCCTCAACATCCCGAGGTGCCAGGTCACCGCATTTATCGGCCCGTCGGGCTGCGGCAAATCGACGTTGCTGCGCTGCCTGAACCGCATGAACGACCTCATCGAGCGCGCCTGGGTGAGCGCCGGCGCCATCCGGATGGGCGGCGTGGACATCAACGGGCCGGGGGTGGACGTCATCGAGCTGCGCAAACGGGTCGGCATGGTGTTTCAAAAGTCCAATCCCTTCCCGAAATCGATTTACGAAAACATCGCCTACGGCCTGCGGATTGGCGGTGTGCGCGACAAACGCCTCATTGACCAAACCGTCGAGGAAAGCCTGCGCGGCGCGGCGCTCTGGGACGAGGTGAAGGACCGGCTGCACGCGAACGCTTTGGGCCTATCGGGTGGCCAGCAGCAGCGGCTCTGCATCGCGCGCACGATCGCCGTGCGACCTGAGGTCATCCTCATGGATGAACCCTGCTCGGCGCTGGATCCGATCGCCACCGCGAAGGTCGAAGACCTCATCAGCCATTTGGCCGACCGGTTCACCATCGTCATCGTGACGCACAACATGCAGCAGGCGGCACGCTGTTCGGACCGGACCGCCTTCTTCTACCTCGGCCGATTGATCGAGTTCGATCGCACCGACAAACTGTTCAGCAACCCGTGCCAGAAGCAGACCGAAGACTACATTTCCGGCCGCTTCGGTTAAAGGGCCGGCTGGACTCCGTTGGCAGGTTCCCGGGGGGACGGCTTTACGGCCCGCGAGGGCCAAGGGAACATAGCCCACGGTTCACCCCAATGCCATTTAGTTAGAGGCGAGGGCGATGCTTTCGTCCCGGAGGGACGGCTGAACTTATGCTATTCAGGCAGCTATCTCGGTAGAATGCCGGCTGGAGGGGGATGTCGCCGCTGGATGATGCTCCGCACCTTGTTGAACTGGTCTTAGGCCCAGCGGGCCGGGAGAACTTAGTCCAGGGTGAATCCTTGAGCTTTACCCACATTTTTTGAGGGCAGCGCGGGGACAGCCGCGACCGTCTTACGGCCCGAAGGGCCAAGGGAACTTAGCCCAGGGCTTCACCCCCTGGGTAACCGTCAAATCACGATCGAGCCCTCCTAAGGCGTCACGCCTGTACACCCTCGCTAACAAACGCCCGCCCCGCCGGGTTGGATTTGCTGAAGGGGCGGCAGAAAGCGTTGCCGGCGGGTTCCGACTCGACAAACCAACGCCGCTGCCTCAGAACTAACTCTTCGAGCTAAGGTAGCTTGCCGTTTGAGCGGAGGAGTTCGTCGATTTCCCGGGCAGTCGCCAAATGCACGTCCTCGTCACCGGGAAGGTGAACCATAATGGCGATGCAGCGCGAGCCGGCCGTTGCAGGGCCATCGAACTCAAAGGCGATTCCTCGGCCGGTATCGTCATAGAGACTCTGGTCGCCGTTTCTGGGGCGTGCGCCCGGAAAATGACGCATCATTTGGTCGAACCGGCTACCGGTTGAGAGGCCATCCGGCGTACGGTACCGGGAAGAGGTGACTCGGATGAGCTTGATGCTCACGCCCCGGAGCGGTTGGATGTCCCTTGGTCCATTCGCAACCGAGTAGACGCAGAGCGTGTCGGTGCGGCCGCCCGGCTTTCCGGAGAGCCAAACCGATCGGTATCGGCCCATGCCTGAATCATCCGCATCCGGCCGGGGTAACCTGGCCAGGGAGGCTGCGCCGAACCTGCCGAGGCGGATTTGACCGATGCCCTCGCCAGCGATTATCCGGCCCGGTTCGGCCTGAGTTGATTGAGGCTCCCGGGCCGCCAGGCAGAAGAAGGCGGCTATGGTCAAACCAATCGATCTCCACTTGATGTAGTGTGAATCCATTTCCAGCCTTTACTGTCTCACACGAATGAGTATCGATGTAGGGATTTCAATGGCCATGCCCAAACCACGCCTCTTGCGGCGGCCGCCGGTCGTTTGCCGATGACCCATCCCCCCTTTAGCTCGACGAAAACATACACCCAACGAAATCTGCACACGAACAAGCATTGGGCATGGCGCCCGCCGGCGATCCTGCTGTTTTTATTCCTAAGCTGTTCCGCAGCTTTGGCCCAGAGCGCTTTTTACCACGCCCTGGCTGCCGAGCTTCCGGGACCGCCCGGAACCGTCATTCGGGCTGAGCCCAGGCCGGGCGCCCCGCTCCAGGCGGCGGCTTACCGGATCCTCTACCGATCAACGGGGCTTAAGGGCGAGCCGATCGCGGTCTCGGGCATCGTCATCATTCCCTACGGAGCCGTGCCCGGCAGGCCCATTGTCGCCTGGGCGCATCCGACCTCCGGCATCGTGCCGTACTGTGCGCCATCCCTCGCCCGGTTCTTCTTTCAGCAGGTCCAGGGTCTCCGAGAGATGCTCCGGCGCGGCTACATCGTCGTCGCGACCGATTACCCCGGGTTGGGGACGCCCGGCCCGCACCCGTTTCTGGTCGGGGTTAGCGAAGGCCGTGCCGTTCTGGATGCTCTGCGTGCGGCGCGCGTTCTGGCCGGCAACGGCGCTGGAGCCCGCGTGGCGCTCTGGGGGCATTCGCAAGGCGGGCAGGCCGTTCTTTACGCAGCGCGTCTCGCCCGGGATTATGCGCCGGAACTCGACGTGGCCGGCGTCGCGGCCGCGGCGCCCGCCTCGGAACTCGGCGTCCTGCTGCGCGATGACCTGACGAGTCCCGGCGGGAAAAACCTTCTTGCCATGACCTTATGGTCCTGGTCGCGCGTATTTGGAGTGCCGATCAACCAGGTCGTTGCGCCCGCCGCCATGCCCGCCGTGACCCGGCTCGCGCAGCTCTGCCTCGAATCGCCGATCGATATCCTGCCCCGACGAGCCGTGGGCCGGGCCCTGCAGCGGCACTTTCTGACGGTGGACCATCTTACCGACGTCGAACCATGGCGCTCGCTGCTCGCCGAGAACACCATCGGCACCCTCCCGCCGGCGATCCCCGTCTTTCTGGCCCAGGGAACCGCCGACGATACGATCCGGCCGCAGGTGACGCTCGACTATATGCGACGGCTGTGCGCGGCGGGCAGCAAGGTTCGTTTGCTGATGCTGCCGGGGGTAGGCCACGCGTGGATTGCCAGAGACGCCGCCGACCCCGTCATCGAATGGATTTCGCAACGATTCGCCCGGATAGCCCCTCCCAACGACTGTTCCCGGTAGCAAATCCGCCTTCAGGCGTGCAGGCAGACGCCGCAGGCGTTAGCTGCCTGGACCTTTAATCCTTCGGACGTTCCCTCCGCGACCCGCCGCGGAAGGAGCCGTCAAGGCGGCCCCCTCACGCGCTCCGCTGCCCGGGTGCGCTTCAGCCGTTTGTTTGCGTAGTTGTTTGCGCGTGCGTCACACCTCGCTCCAGATCGCTCAGAACGAGGTCCAGCGGAAGCTGAATGCTATGACGACAGAATACCGTTTCCGCCGTGGATAGACTGCCGTTTTCGTAATACTTGTTGGCCGGGCGCCGCCCCCGCAGTACCCATAGTATGCGCACGAATCCCGGCATTTACGGATCCCTGCCACGATGTCTTCGAACACCGCGCGGAACTTGCCCGACGTCACCACACTTACAAAATCATCTTCGAGAACGTTGCCGAAGGTGAACTGGCCATATTTCGGTAAGTGCATCCCGAGAAGTTCCGGTGAGTAGGTAGAAAAATTGCCTTCGCAATCGACATTCAGAATCCCAAAAGGCCGGACCTGTTCATTGAAGTACGGAAAGTCCAGATCGCGAAGGGACATCCCGCTCCGGAGCTTCTCGAGAGCTGCGTCGAATTCGCGCACGCGCATGCGCCCGCCGTCGGCCTTCTGCAGCTTGAAAATCGTCGCCATAAACGCGCGAACGCGTTGCGCCTCTGCGGACGAAACTCCTAGTGAGGAAACGGCGTTTTCTCCTTCGACTTCCTCGATGTTGAATCCTACCTGAGCAACGCCCAAATCTGCAAAGAACCGGTAGATTTCCTCGGCGTGCGGAAGCGAATCGCTCGTGATCACGCTGATCACGTGGAAAGGGATGTCGCGACTCTGCAGGAGCCTCAAGCCACGCAGGACAGCCTCATGCGTGCCCTTACCTTGGCGAGTCTTTCGGTGGGCATCATGGATGAAAGCCGGCCCGTCGATGCTGAGCCCGATCGAGATCCCCTCCGCCTTGATGAATTGACACCAACGTTCATTGAGCAGTATCCCGTTGGACTGCATACAATGCCGGACGGCGGCTCCGGCGGGTATGCGTCCGCGGACCACGGCAAAGGCCCGTTCATAGTAGGAAATCGGAACGGCTAACGGCTCTCCGGCATGCCAGACCAGCGTTAGAGGCCCGATCACGAGCTCAGCCACGTAAACCTTCTCGATCGTTTGGGCGATGACTTCCATCGTCATCCGCCTCGTCGACGTTCGATGCGGAAGGTAACAATAATCGCAATTGATGTTGCAGAACGGCGAAGGTTGCAGGACCAGAAGGCTTACCCAGGGTCTGGCCGGGTTTGTCAAAGACCCCGGTTGAGCGTGCGAGGGTAGAGCTTTCATGAGGTCGACCGAAAACTACCCGACGCGCTGATCCGGCAACTCACGGATTACGACCGCAACTGGACGACCCCGTCCTACCAATTTCCCCAGTTGTGCCAGTTGTGCCAATTATGCCAGTTGTGCCAGCCGCCATTTCCCCAACCCGGGCCCCAGTTGCCCCAGCCGGGATGCCAGTTGCCCCAACCCGGGTGCCAGTTATGCCAATTGCCCCACCACATCGTCTGGATCTGATCGGGGGCGTTGTCGTCCGGATTCAGCGTTGGTGGTGCTTGACCCTCGTTGAGCTGTTCTCGCACTTTCTGGACGCGAACTTCCAACGAGTTGGGAGAATCTTGCTTGCCGGGAACGGATTGGCCCTCGACCGCCTTTGCGTCCGTAGCCGGCGCCAGTAGCAGCCCGCTTCCGATTGCGAGAAGCGCGCTCAAGGCCTGGGCGAGGGAACGTTCCTGGGGATGCTCTTGATGGTTTGTACGGGGTTTCATCGTATCGGTCGCAAGCAATCTCCGCACGCGTCAGAGTTCGTCAGCTGCCTCGTGCACTGACTTGTCGAGCTGAGCCTCAACTTGATTGCCTAATTGGTTATCACGAATTAGCAAGCTGCCTTGTTCTGTTTTTGCATTTGCCGTGAAAATGGCCTCCGAGACTTTTCCCTGCCACGACTGGTCAAGTTGATCCTCGCCGCTTTCACCTTCCGTGCCCGGCCGCCGATCCGCCGGCCCGAAGGCGGTTTGTGCGATGCGCAACAAAAGCAACGTATTCTCCCGATCCGCCGTATGCAGCGAAACGGCGTAGAGTTTATCCTGGAAAAAGTAATAGACTATCGCCTCGAGTTTCGCCGGGCCAAGCGTCAGGTTATCGTCTTTGCGGGCGTAAAGCTTCACGTCCCCATGGTCTTCTTGGAGGGTGAGGCCTTGAAGGCCGGATTTTGGAACGCCGAACTGAAGCCCGCGAAATCCTTTTTCCGAATCAAGTTTGTTAGAAGGAGGCGCGGAGCTCGGCGGTTGATCATTTTCCGGGTCGGCGAGGCAAGGACCCATGCCTGCGAAGCAAAGGGCGATACCGCACCAGAGCGCGCGGATGTAGCTGAACGAGCGAAGATGCATAAGCGTTGGGGGGCTGCCTTCGACGCCTCGCAGTCTTCTCTCGACCGGAAGGTCAGTCAAGCAATATTTTGTGATGCAGCCGGCCTTCGGGGCCGTCTTCTGCCGACGGCCTCCGGCCCGTCCGGGGCTACCACGAAACCATATATTCGGACAGGCCTTTAAGGCGTAAATACCACCCGCACGCAGCCGTCCTGCTTATGTTTGAACATTTCGTAGCCGCGCGGCGCATCCTCGAGGGAGAGACGGTGAGTGACGAGGTAGGAAGGGTTGAGTTCCCCCTTGGACGCGTGCTCCAGGAGCCGCGGCACGTAGGCCTGCCCATGTTGTTGGGCCGTGCGCACCGTCAACCCTTTATTCATGATGATGCCGATCGGGAACTTATCTATCACACCATACACCCCGAGGATAGAGAGGGTGCCGCCTTTCCGGCAGGCCAGAATGGCCTGTCGCAGCGCCTCACCGCGATCCGTGTGCAGGCGCAGGACTTGTTTGGTCCGGTCGTAGGCATACTGAACCCCGGTGCCATGCGCCTCCATGCCTACCGCATCAATGCAGGAATCCGGGCCGCGGCCGCCCGTCATTTCCTTGAGCACCTCAAGCACGTTGTCAACCTGGGTGTAATCGATCGTTTCGGAACCGACGTGGTTACGCGCCATTTGCAGACGCTCCGGGAACCGGTCGATGCCGATCACCCGTGCGGCGCCAAGCAGAAAAGCGCTTTGCTGGGCCATGAGGCCGACGCCGCCGCACCCCCAGACCGCAACGGTGTCGCCCGGGTGAATGTTGCAGAAATCCGCACCCATGTAGCCGGTCGGGGCTGCATCGGACAGGAAGACCACCTGTTCGTCGGTTAACCCGTCGGGAATCCGGAAGCAGTCCACGTCGGCGTGCGGCACCCGCACGTACTGCGCGTGGGCGCCTGCATAGCCCCCAAACGCATGGGAGTAGCCGTAAATGCCTGCGGTAGGATACCCGAACAGGGGTTCCTGCAGCTCCGGTTTGGGGTGGGTGTTGTCGCACAGCGAGTACAGTTCGTGGCGGCAGTACCAGCAAACGCCGCAGCAGATGAACGACGGCACGACCACCCGGTCCCCTCGCTTCACCTTTTTCACTTCCAGGCCCACGTCGACGACCTCGCCGATGAATTCGTGGCCGATGACGTCCCCCGCCTTCATGGTCGGGATGTAGCCGTCTAGCAAGTGCAGGTCCGACCCGCAGGTCGTGGACATCGTAACCCGCAGGATAGCATCATGCGGGTTGACAAGTTCCGGATCCGATACGGTCTCGACCCGCAAATCGTTCACCCCGTTCCAACAGAGCGCTCTCATGATCTTGTTCCCTTGTTAATGCGTGTCGGCACGGCCGGCGGGCTGGCGTTCGGTGGTGGGGATCTCGCCGGTCTCGACCAGGTTTTTGAAGCGGCGCAGCGCCTTGCTCGCGATCAGGCGGGGCGCGCCGCCCAGTCCTTTGAGGGCGGTATCGCCGAGCACACCACCCGGCGGGTCAAATTGGAAACACAACGTGGCAACCGTGCCCCGGTCAGCGGCGGCAGGGCGGAAGCGTACCGAGCCTTCGACCGGAAGGTGGGAGCCGGGCAAAGCCTGCCAGCGGAGAACCTCGCCCGGGCGCTCCTCAACCGTGCGCATGTCCCACTCCAAAGCGCGACCAAACGGTCCGCGCACCTGCCAATGGGCGCGGCCATCGCCGGAGGCCTGAATCTCCGCGAAGTGGCCCATGACCTTCGAAAGGGTTTCCGGTTCGCTCCACCGCCGGTAAAGTTCCTCTGCCGGTTTCTCGATGGTCAGCGATGCCTCAATCCGGGTTGCCTCCGCGCCGCCTCCTCGCGGTCCAAGCGTGGTGCGCTGCGCCTGGCTGAGGCGCCGGCTGCAAATCACGTCCGCGGCCGTAGCACCGGTAAGTGCCGCCAGCGCCAGGAGCACGTTGTCTTTCTTCGGGTTATGGTCACCGAGGCCGGTCGCGACCGTGGCGATGTCCAGAGCGTCCCCGGCAATTCTAGCCCAAATCCAGGGCGTTGGGTCCTTCGCTGCAAGAATACCGGCTCCATTCACAATTTCACGGAGACCGTAGGTACGCAACAGGCCTGCACGGTCCTCCATCCCGAGGGCATCGGCCAGTACCTTGTTGGCAGCTACCTCGGTCAAACCTAACCCGATGCTGAACCACCCTAACGCACGCGCCAGTTTCTGTTCTTTCATTTGCCTTCCTTGGTGTTGCCATCCGCGTCGGTGCGGCCGGGGCCCGCACTGCTCCTCCTCTTTGCACTGTCCCACGGTTTCCCTTGCGGTTCGTCAGCCCGGAGCCGGCCTACTGCCCCGGCACAGTACTTTTTTGAACGCTGACGGGCTGTTTCGCTTTCTGTTGAAAAAGGGTTCGTCTCGCGCTCGTCGGGAGGTTCGCTCCGGAAGCTGCCACCCAGCCCCGAAAACGCCATTGGGCAAAACCCTGGTCCGTAACGCCATAGCGCCTGACCGTTCGCGCTCGTCTCGCCGCGGGACGCAGGCACCTTGGATGAAACCCGGCGCCGTACGTCCCCGGTCCGGGGCTGGTATCAACCTCTCTGCAGCGGTTCGGTGCCTTCGCTCAGAATTTTGAGGTACCCGTCGTGTTATTTTTGAAGCGTGCGGTCTGAACGCAGACAGCGCACCCGATAACCGGGTGCGCTGTCGTGATAACCCGCCCGTCTGGGCAAGCTATTTCTCGAACACCTTCTTAATGTCGCCGACTTTCTCCTGGACCTTGCCCTTGATCCTCTCGCCGGTGCCCTCCGCTTCCAGGTCCGGGTTATCCGTTGCTTGACCTAACTTCTCCTTCACTTTGCCGGAGGCTTGGTCAACGTTGCCTTTCACCTTGTCTTTGGTGCTGTCTTCCATAGGGATCAGTGGGGGTTGAGGTTTAGTTGTCTACGGATCGAACCCGGGCGCGTCAATGGTCGGGTGACGTGGCCCGCCGGCGTCGTGCCCATGCGGAATTCCGATACCTACTAGATTTTCAGTTATTTGCTATAATCCAGAGTAACCTTGAGTGCGGGCGTGTCTCTGAGGTCGAACTCTTGGGATCTCTCACCCCCAGGGTTGCAAACCCGCGGAAGGATTGTGACTCCAGGGAGGAGCGTCAGAGGACGGACATCATCCCGCCGTCAACGTACAGGATTTGACCGTTGATAAACGAGGAGGCTTCGCTGCAGAAGAAAACGGCCGCACCGGCCAGCTCAGCGGGATAACCCCACCGCCGTGACGGCGTTCGGTCCTTCACCCAGGCGTCGAACGCCGGGTGGTCGGCCAGCACCTGGGTCATTTCCGTGATGAAGTAGCCTGGGCCAACGGCGTTGATCTGGATGTTGAACTGCGCCCAGTCTGCACACATCGCCTTGGTCAACATTTTCAATCCTCCCTTGGCCGCAGTGTAAGGACCCGTCGTCGTCCGGCCGAAGTCGCTCATCAGTGAACAGACATTCACGATCTTGCCGGCGCGCCGGCTGATCATCCGTTTGGCCACTTCTCGCGACACGAGCATCGCGCTGGTAAGGTTCGTGTTGAGAACTTCCTGCCAAGTCGCAGCATCCACCTCGTCCAGTCGAACGCGACGCTGAATACCCGCGTTGTTCACCAGGCAATCGACGGGACCACTCGATTCCAATTCGGCCACGGCCGCGCGGACCCCGGATTCATCTGTTACGTCGAAAGCGGAGCCTCCTGCCGCCAGACCTTCGGAGCGCAGCTTGTCCACCGCCGTTTGCAGCTTGTCCGGATTGCGCCCGTTGAGGATGACCAAAGCACCGTGCCGGGCCAGACCACGGGCGAGTTCAAACCCCAGACCGCCGTTGGAACCCGTTATAAGGATGCGGCGCCCGGAAAGATCGAAAAGACCACCCACGGACAGAACAGAACATCCCCAGGGCGCGCCGACAACGTAGAAAAACGGAAACAGCCTGCCGGGTGCCGAGTCGAGTTCGGTCACACGGCGGGCACAGCAGGTTTGGCGGGCGCAACGCAAGAGTTCACACGGCGAACACGGCGGGCACAGCGGGGTGGGCGGGCACAACGTAAGAGTTCACACGGCGAACACGGCGAGCCACGGCGACCACGGCGCGAAGAGGAGGAAAGGGTTCGGAGTTCGGAGTTCGGAGCGGCAGCATGGGGGGTGGGTGCGAGTGTCGACGTTCGAGTTGCCGCCCGGTCCTCTTAATCTGCGTCAATCTGCGTAATCTGTGGATGTTTTCTCTTTTCTGCGTTCTCTGCGTGTTCTGCGGATGATTTAATCTTCTCGCCGTGATCGCCATGCCTCTCGCTGCGGCCGTGGACGTGTACGGTGACGGTAAGACAACGACCAACCCGGAAGAGGCTCGGGCACTTTCGGGACAACTCTACGGCAAACCGCTAATGGCGGAACGAGCGCAGCTCGGCCTCGATCAACTGCAGCAGTCCGGCCTGGCCGATGAATCCCGGCTCGCCGCGATCGGTTTCTGTTTTGGCGGCGCGGTCAGCCAGGCCCTGGTTTATACCGGTGCTCCCCTCAAAGCGATCGTTGCTTTCCACGCAGCGCTGATTCCGGCCCCGGCCGGTGCTGGCGAAAAGGTCCGAGCCCAATTTCTCGTGCTGCACGGCGGGGCTGATCCGATGGTCAAGAGTGATCAGGTGGATGCTTTCCTGAAATCTCTGAACCAGGAGAAACTGCAGTGCGAATTCATCATCTACTCGGGAGCCGTTCACGCCTTTACCAACCCTGATGCTGAAAAGGCTCGCGCCGCCGGCTTGCAAGGAGTCGGGTACAACGCGGAAGTGGCGCAACGAGCCTGGGATCGGATGCAAAGCTTCTTTCGGGATCTATTCAGCGGTTCAGAAAGCTGAGTTCCGCCTTCGCGTCGCCGCTGCGATGGGTTGGAGCTGTTGCAGGCTGCCCTGCCGTTCCTCCGGACCCATGCGTTCGGCCGAGCGGGCCGGAGATCGATTGTTGAGAGCGGGCCGGAAGGGAGTTGGCGCAGGCAATTCATCCGCTTGACTCAAGGCGTCCGGACCTGTACAACGCCGGGCGCCCTTGCATCCGTTCCTCGTTGCCAATCATGTTTTGCCGGATCCTGCCTCAGAAAAGGATTGCGCCTCCGCCCGCCCCGCGCCTTACCGGGGGACGCGGCTGGGAGGCTCAGGCGGGCGCGGTCCGGCGCGCACGAGCCCTGGTCCTTTAGTTCCATTTACCTCCGGGCCCATTCCGTTCACCCTACCTTATGGACACAGCCACCTACGCAGCCGTCGCGGTGCTCCCGCAAAACCTCCGGAACACTGCCCAACCCGTCATCCCCGAAACGGAGTTCGTTCCCCTGAGCTGGTCCTACATCAATGCGGCGTGGCTGTACCGGTTTGAGACGACGGGCTCCTGCAATGACGTCTAAGGCTCCGGCGGCACCGGCATCGTGCAGTCAGGCGCAAGCTGGCCGGCGACCGGCCGGGTGACGGGGAGAACGCTCCGGCCGTGACTGCAACGGATCCGGATTGAAATGAGCGGATCGGGCCCGGCAGCTTCCGCCGGCCCAGGTTAAGTCGTTGTCCTGCTTCAGCGGCACAGAAGCTGCTTTTTCTCTCGGCCTGCTTCCAAGCCTTTTTCTCGCGAAATTATGGACACCGTTAGCCAATCTCCCCGCTCCGCACGGACCGTTTGCCCGTACTGCGGGGTGGGTTGCGGCATGATCCTGCACGTCGAGGGCAACACGATCGTCAAGGTCGAGGGTGATAAGGATCACCCAGCCAATTACGGCAAGCTTTGCAGCAAAGGGGCAAATTGCGCTCCCAACGTACAAGCGGCGGACCGTCTGGCTTACGCCCACTTACGGCCCACGCGCCAGGCACCCCTGGCCAAGGTGCCTCTGGATGACGCCGTTCAGGAAACCGGCCGGCGTTTGCGCACGCTCGTGGAGACCCACGGCCCCGATTCCGTCGCGATTTATGCATCCGGACAACTGGCCACCGAAGCCCAGTACCTCGCCAATAAGCTGGCGAAAGGCTTTATCGGTACTAATAACATAGAGGCCAACTCGCGCTTGTGCATGGCAAGCGCCGCCAGCGGCTACAAGTTGTCCTTCGGCGCGGACGGCCCGCCCGGGTCCTACCAGGACTTTGAACAAACCGGGTGCTTCTTCGTCATCGGATCGAACATGGCCGAATGCCATCCGATCTTGTTCATTCGCCTGCTTGCCGCAAAAAAGAAAACCGGCGCGAAGCTCATCGTGGTCGACCCGCGCCGGACGCCGACGGCTGACCGGGCGGACCTTTACCTGCCGATTGAGCCCGGGACTGACCTGGCCTTCCTAAACGGTTTGCTCCACCTCATGGTCGAAAACGGCCACGTCGACCTGGATTTCATCGAGCGATACACCGAAGGCTGGGCAGGCATGCCCGAATTTCTTGAGTCGTACACGCCGGCCCGGGTTTCAGAGTTAACGGGCCTGCGGGAGGACGATATCCGCACCGCGGCGAGATGGATGGGGGAATCGAACGAGTTGGTCAGCCTATGGACCATGGGCCTTAACCAGAGCACGCAGGGCACATGGAGCAATAACGCCATTTGCAACCTGCACCTGGCGACGGGAAAAATCTGCCGCCCGGGCAGCGGTCCCTTCTCCCTTACCGGCCAGCCGAACGCCATGGGGGGGCGCGAGATGGGTTACCTGAACAATGGTTTACCCGGCCAGCGCTCGGTCCTGAGCCGGTCCGACCGGGCCTTCATGGAGACGTTCTGGGACCGGCCGGCCGGCTTCATCGGCCCTGAGCCCGGCCCGGACGCGGTCCAGATGTTCAAGCGGCTTAAGGAGGGCCGGATCAAAGCCGTTTGGATCATCTGCACGAATCCCGTGGCCTCCATGCCGCGCCGGGCAGGGGTGATCGAGGCGTTGCAAACGGCGGAACTCGTCATTGTTCAGGACGCTTATCATCCGACAGAGACGACCCCGTACGCCGATATCCTGTTGCCGGGCGCCCTCTGGGCGGAAGCTGAAGGCGTGATGATCAACTCCGAACGGAACGTTACCCTGATGGAGAAGGCCGTTAATCCACCGGGTGACGCGTGCGCTGACTGGGCCCTGATCGCCCGCGTGGCGCAGGCCATGGGTTACGGTCCTGCCTTCGATTTCGGCCGCGCCTCTGACGTGTTCGACGAGATGCGGCAACTGGATAACCCTCAGACCGGGTATGACCTGCGCGGAATGAGCTACGACCGGCTCCGGGACGACGGCTCGTTGCAGTGGCCGTGCGGTCCGGGCGGCAATAACCGAAACCCGATCCGCTATCTCGCGCCGGATACCGCCGGGACGGGAAGACCGGCCATCCGTTTTGGGACCGAGTCAGGCCGAGCCCGGTTTTTTGCGCGCCCGCACCTGGCGCCCGCTGAGCTGCCTGACGAGGAGTTTCCTTTGGTTCTGACGACCGGCCGTTGCCCCCACCAGTGGCACACCATGACAAAGACCGGCAAGGTGGCGGCGCTTAACCGGCTCAACCCGGGGCCTTTCCTCGAACTGCACCCCGAAGATGCTGCAGCGCTCGGGATCAAGGAGGGCGACGCCGTTGAGGTGCGGTCCCGGCGCGGCCGGGCCGTCTACCCGGCCCGGGTTACCGAGCGTATTCGCCCGGGCTGCTGCTTTGCGCCGTTTCATTGGAACGACTTGTTCGGTGACAACCTCGCCATCAACGAGGCCACCAACGAAGCGGTTGACCCGATCTCCAAACAACCCGAGTTCAAGTTCTGCGCCGTCAAAGTTGTAAAGGTCGCGGATGCACTGCGCCCTGAGTCCACGGAGAAGGTCGGGCCGGCGTTGGAGACGTTTGCGTTGGAAAATGCCTTGGCGGGGTTGCGGGAAGGTTGGCCGCTCGACCTCGAGCAGAAAGAGTACCTGCACGGGTTGGTGGCAGGCTTGGTCGCTTCAGGCCGCAGTTCGCCCGCGTTGGGCGCGGGTCTCCCGGCCGCGCCCGGATTCAACCCCTGCCAGCAGGCGTGGGTCAATGGCTTGCTCGCAGGCGCATTCTCACAAGCATCCGCCGAACACGCAGGTTGAGCAGGCCGCCGTCCGATTATAATCTGTGTCAATCTGTGTAATCTGTGGATGTTTTCTCTCTTTCTGCGTTCTTCTGCGTGTTCTGCGGATGATCCTGTCTTCCCGCAGTGTTCCGCCGAAAGATTGGATCCGGTTATAGGGCGTCTCCGAACTCCAAACTCCGAATGCCGAACCCCGAACTCTCTCCTCTACCCCACGCTCCAGCGCGCAATCGACGCCAACCCTTGTCCCTGGCTGAGATCGGGCCGGATCACCAGCTCCAGCGCACGCACTTCGTGCAAATCCACCCGGAAATCTTCAACCTCCGTGGTGGCATTATCCGGATTGAAGTTCCATTGCTGCCGCACGATCAGGTGATAAGGTCCGGCGCGATCCGGGGCCCAGCTTAAGGTGAACTCCTGGGCTCGCTGCAACCTCGGCTCGACGAATTCAAGATGGATGCGCCGGAGCGCGACCGGTTCATCGAAGTACAGCCTGATAGTTTGCTGTCCTTTGCTGGCCGCTCGCCATCCGGATTGCCCGCCGGGCCGGAACGCGAGTTCGATCGGATGGGCGGGATCTTCGGACGTCATTTCCACTTGAGCGATGGTTTCCAAGTCTAACCATCCTTCAGCAGCCTCCGGCGGATTGGGTCCGCCGCTCTCTCCTACAATCTTTCTCATAGATAATAAGAAAAGATGCGTTCCAAGCTTTGTTCCCTCAACCGGAAAGAAATGACGAAACCTCGGCCCGACTATGCCGGGCCGGAGCGGTTGCTCACCTGCAGCCCGCCGGACCGAGCGTCCTTAAATGGCAAGTGGTCGTTTTCGGTGTAGGTTCGGAGGCATGGAAGCCGCCACCTACACCCTCGAGGATGTGCGCCGGGATTTTTATGCCCTCAAGGCCGTCGTCGATCAGACCGATGTACGCCTGATTCCGGAAGCCATTTTGGCCAACGGGATTTGCCAGTCGCTGCACGCCGGGCTGGAAACCAAGGTGAGAACCCTTCCGGACGGCCAGGGAGAAGGCGCGTCGGATTGGCGGATGAGTTTTTTGCACGAAATGAACGCCTTCGTATCGGGTTACAGCACTGCGGTCCGCACCGGCACCCGTGGTGAATCGGCCAGCGCGCTCCTGAACAGCGCAAGGCATCACTTGGCCAGAGCAGGGCAGGTGCTACCCCCCAAGAGCGCGGGCACAGGTCGCTACCTGGGCGAGCCCGACTGAGCGGGCCACCCGCTACCGGGTTCGTGGCACTTGTAGGTCACCACCCCAGGACAAGGCTCCACGAGCCGGCGAACGGCGAAGCGTAACGCCTCGACTGTAAATGGCTTCGGTAACATCGCGCAACGCGGACCGAGTGGACTCGGCGGACGATGGGCCGTCACCAGGAGGACCGGGGTCTCCGGCGCGGTCACCCGTACACGCCGAGCCAACTCCAGACCGTCCCATCCGCCGGGCATCACCCCCTCAGTTATGACTGCTCGCACCCGGGGACCTTCGCGCAAAAAGAGTCCCCAGCCCTCTTCGGCGGTTGACGCCGTCAGAACGTCGTACCCTTCAGCGCGCAGCGCTGCCACGATGTACTCCGCCGTGAAAGATTCTGCCCCCACGACGAGCAGTGATCCTTTCCGATCCTCCATTGCGTTGGTGCCCGGCATTTTGCGGCTTATGATCGGCTGGCGGTCACCCGGGTTTAACCGGGAATAAAGGCTGTAGTCGCACCATCTCATAACGTAGGCCCGCGTCTGCGGCGCACAGTGTGCGGCACGTGGTGCCTACGCCTTGATTCCTGAATGAATCTACCTCCATCATGAGAAAACCTGTTTCCTCTTTCCGGACGTTGACGACCATGATCCTGGCCGTTATCTGCGGCTTCCTGTTCAACTCCCGGGCCCAAGAACCTGCCACGGCGGGAAAGAACGTCATCGTAAGGCTGATCGGGCCGGGGGGCGTACTTACCGGGCCCGTCGCCGTCCCGAAGGTCGAGAAGAGTGACGCCGAGTGGCGCAAGCAACTTACCCCGGAACAATACCAGATTGCACGCGGTTCGGGCACCGAACCGGCATTTTGCGGGACGCTGCTCGATAACCATCGTGACGGCATTTATCATTGCGTCTGCTGCGGACTCCCGCTGTTCGCTTCCGACGCGAAGTTCAATTCGGGGACCGGCTGGCCGAGTTTCTTCCGGCCGATTGCCAAGGAGAATATTGTCACCCACGAGGACGACAGTTACGGCATGCATCGCACGGAGATCCTTTGTGCGCGCTGCGGGGCCCACTTGGGCCATGTTTTTGATGACGGCCCCGAGCCCACCGGGTTGCGTTTCTGCCTCAACTCCGCCGTCCTGACCTTCGTGGACCAAGGAAGGGAAGTCGCGCAAGCGAGTAAGTGAGCGCGTTGTTTCCGTACCGTCCAACCACGGTGCGCCCCGACTCGCTGCAAACATTCGGAGGGGGTGTGGAGGGGTTCCTGTGGTGGTGCCGGACCTCCAAAATAGGCGGGTCCATTAAGATTTCCATACTTTCACGACCAACACGGATTTTGAGGACAGCCCGCGCCCATAACCCTTATTGCCCGCAGCATCGCTCTGACTTAAAGAACTAGCGGCGTGAAGTTGATCCGGAGTCGTATCTGCCTGTTCGTTGTGCCGAGCAGGCGGATCCCTGACTCTGCAGGGCACTTCGGCCGGGTAACTGAACACCCCGGTCAAACAATCGTGTGGTTAAAGTAGAAGTGGGGGTTAATAGGCTGGTGGAAGTAGAAGTTGGCGAGGAAACGAGGGGCGCGCTCAAGTGTCCCGACGCTACGGACGGAATTAAATCAGGGCACCCCGCCCAACTGCTGCACGCAGATCGACAACTGCCCGGGGTCGTGAACGGCGCCACTCGTGAGTTGGCGCTCACGGAGACGAAATTGCAGCATCTCGCCGTGTTATGCTCGTTGCGGGAGCGCAACCTCATCAGTGATCGGGCGTTCCTGATCCAAAGGCGGATGCTGTATCGGGCTTGCCTGCCGCCTGCACCCCTGCCACCGTCCTCCTTCGAGAAGTTGCCCTCGGTTGATCGGCGTTGGTGGTTGAAGTCCCTCGGTATCGTCTTGCTGCTCACGGCCGCCCTGGGAATTGTCAGATTCCGGACGTGGCAACCGGCGAATCACCGCGCCGCCCCAGCCAAGGCTCGTTCCGAACCCGCTGCGGCAATTGCTTCTCACCCGGAGGATAATTATACGCTCGGCACGGCATTTCGACTCGGGTTGTATACCTACACCGTTGCCGGGACCCAGACCGCGACCACCCTCGGGGGCCAGTTCAAACCGGTCAGCGCGGCCCCGGGTGCAGAGTTCCTCGTCGTGACCTTCACGGTCCGGAACGATTCGATCCGAGTCCGAGAACTGTCGACCGCAGATCTGAAAATCGAAGACGCGAACGGAGTATCCTACGGGCCGTCGCGGCCTGCCTCGGCGGTGCTGCGCCCTTCAACCGAAGGGAGCGATTCCTGGCTGACCGATATTGAGCCCGGCGTCACGAAAGTGATGGCCATCGCGTTCGAGGTCCCGGAGACTTCGCTTAAAACGCCGTTGAACCTGATCGTTCCGGAGCAAGGCCCGATCGCGAGCCGCGAAGCCTCGGTCACCTTGCAGCTTTGACTTCGGATTGCCCGCTGCCGGATGTGGAGTCGCCTTCAGCGTTTGGAACGCCGTCCGGCCATCGGGCCCTCGAGCACCGGGAACCCCGCCCCGGGGTGCTCAGGCCGCGGGCGCCCGCTTCCCGGCTGTCGCCTGGGGAAGTGACCTGAGGCGCCCATCAGTGAAGCCCGAGCCGAAGCTGTCCCGCTTTTTTTTGTTGGCCGTTTGCCTACGCCCGTGGAAAGGGTAAAAGGGATGCACAGTCACCGGATTTCATCGGGCGCCCTGAGTGAGAGTGACGTTGTCTCCGGTCGCGGTCGATCTCCACACCACCTCATGTTTCCACGCATCCCTTTTCACCGGGTTAATTGGCTCATCAGTTCGTTCCTGATCGGCACACTGCTGCTCTCGCTGACCGCTGTACCCGCCTATATCTGGCGGTTCGGCATCGACGGGTTCCAGATCGCACTTTTCTTCGCGATGTTCTTGGCGTGCGGCTTTTCCATCACGCTCGGATACCACCGGCTCTTTTCCCACCTGGCTTTCCAAGCCCACTGGGCCGTGCGGTTCTTCACCCTCATCTTTGGGGCAGCCGCCTTTGAGAACTCGGCGTTGCTGTGGGCCTGCGAGCACCGCAGCCACCACAAGCACGTCGATGACGACGAGCAGGACCCCTATTGCATTTCCAAAGGTCTTTTTCACGCCCACATCGGCTGGCTCCTGTTCAAGCTGGATCCACCCCCGCCATTCGACAATGTGGCTGATTTACAAAAGGATCCCCTGGTGCGCTGGCAGCATCGTCACATCCATTGGATCGCTGCGTCGGTCGGCTTCGTCTTCCCCGCCGTTCTTGGATTTGCATGGGGCGGCTGGGTTTCAGCGCTGGGCGGATTTCTGATCGGGGGCGTGGCGCGCGTGGTGGCGCTTCAGCACTGCACGTTCTGCATCAATTCGCTATGCCATTACCTCGGTACACGCCCATATTCCTCGCGCTGCAGCGCGCGTGACTCCTGGGTGATGGCCCTCGTAACGCTTGGCGAGGGCTACCACAACTACCACCACGAATTTCAACACGACTACCGCAACGGGGTGAAACCTTGGCAGTTTGATCCCACCAAATGGCTCATCTGGATGTTGTCGAGATTCGGATTGGCTCGCAAGTTGCGCCGGGTACCCGAGGAAAAGATCGCCTTGGCGGAGTTGGCTGAAGCTCAGAAGCGCCTCCAGGAACGACTCACCCATCCCGAGCTGAGTAAGGGTGCGGCCACGCAACTTTCCGGTGCTTACCACCGGCTCCAGGCTGCGGCTCAACGCTGGCGGGAGCAGTCCAAAGTTGAAGGGGCTGCCGCGGTTTCCTTGCGGATTGCAGACCTGCGGCGTGAGATCCGGATCGCGACGGCCGCTTTCCGGGGCACCTACTCCCGCGGGGGCGCCTGAAAAAGGCTGTTGAACTGCTCAGCCAGTTGGTTAAGAGCGGCAGGCCGGGATTGGCCTTTGTTCCGGAGGGACGGCTGATCGTAGGCAGGTAAAAGCTCGTGCCGGCGGTCCATTTGTCCCGCTGACAACGAAACGATTATCCGCCGCCCTGGTGCGGTAACTGCGATAACTTTGCGGCCATCCCAGGCAGGTTACGCCGCTCCTCCTGGGGCCGTTCGTCCATGCCCGTCACCTCTTGGTCAGCATCCGCAACGGACAGGGTGTCGATCAGGAAATTTTCGAATTGCTGGCGGTGCAAATCCGTCCACTCGCGGCGAGCCTCTTCCCAGGAGAGCTTGCGCCCTTTTTCTCCTTCGATCCATTTGTACTTCCGGATCTCCTCTTTGATCAGGTAGGTGATCCGGTAAAACGGATCGGAATACATCATCGGCGGAATTTGAACGTGTTCCTCAGTGTCTAAGATGTGGCGCATGGTAATTCGGTTGAACACGGGGGCGCGGCAACGAGCGAATTTTCCATTTTCGGCTCGAAAGTCCAGGCATTTCCAAACTTCCCCGGCGCCGGCGCACGTCAAAACGAACCCTTCAAGGCAAGCTCGATTTATCGAGGACCGGGCCCGTCCGCTCCTGGCCGGAACGCCGTGATCGACCTTTTTGGCGCCCGCGGCCTGCGGGGTATGTGCTGGTCCGCCTTGCCGCTGTCCCCGGAACTGGTTATCTTTGGTGTCTGCCGGTTTTCCTCCACCTCAACATTCCGACCCCCCGCCATGCGCAAAAAAATTCTCAGTGCACTCTTGGTGTTCTTGTCGGCGGTTCAGGCTTTTGCCTGGACCGACGGCGAATTGCTCGTCTGGATCAGCGATAACCGCGGGTATCACGCTTTAGGTGAGCTCGGTAAAAAGTTCGAAAACGACATCGGGGCCTCCGTCAAGGTGGAGACCCAGGAGGACATCACCAATAAGTTTCAGTCGGCTGCCCAGAGCGGTAAAGGTCCCGACATCTTTTTCTGGGCGCACGACCGGATCGGTGAATGGGCTGACGCGGGTCTGATCCGGCCTTTGGAGGTAAAGGACGATTTCAAGGCGAGCTTCGTCCCGATGTCCTGGGACGCGGTCACTCACAAAAGCCAAATCTGGGGTTACCCGGTTGCCCTTGAGGCAGTTTCCTTGATCTACAATAAAAAGTACGTCACGGGGAATCCGCCGGCCCAGCTCTCGGCGCTCGCCGATTTCAACAAAGAGCTTAAGGCCAAGTATCCGAAGGTGATCGCGATGATGTGGGACTACGATACCCCTTACTTCAGCTGGCCGTTCCTGGCCAGCGCCGGAGCTTATCCGTTCAAGAAAATTTCGGGCGGCTACGACGTCAAGGACACCGGGGTTGATACCCCTGCCGCTCTGCAAGGGCTGCAAGCCATCGTTGATCTGATCAAGGGCGGTATCATGCCGAAGGGATCGACGCAGTCCATCATGGAGCAGAAAATGGGAACCGGTGAGCTGGCCCTCATGATCAATGGGCCGTGGTGCTGGGCCGACCTCCGCAAGAGCGGCGTAGACTTCAACGTCGCGCCCGTGCCCGGGGTGGGCGGGAACCCGGGCCGGCCATTCGTCGGCGTTTTCTCGGCCATGGTCAACCGGTCGAGTCCGAACACTGACCTGGCGGTTCAGTTTCTGGAAAAATACGTCTGCACCGCGGAGGGCCTGAAAGCCATTGATGCCGACGCGCCGCTCGGGGTTCCGGCGGTGAAATCCCTGGCGGATGCCATGGCGGCCAAAGATCCTTTCATCAAGATCACGTACGAGAACTGCCAAAACGGCGTCGTGATGCCGAACATCCCGCAGATGGGTAAGTTCTGGAGTGCGATGCAGGCCGCCTTCGAGATCGCTACCAACGGCGGGGCCACTCCCGAGGTGGCGTTGAGGGACGCCAAGAAAAACCTGGCCGATTCTCTCGCCCGGTAGACCTTGAGCCAGCTGAGTCGATGAGCATCAGCCCAGGGCGCAGCCACTCCTTTATGAAGTCGCGAGCTTAAATGAAACCGATGGAAACGTTATCGTGAAGACGGGCTTGCCGATCCGCTACATCCTCACCGGGCTGCTGGCCCTGGCCGGGCTCTACCTGGCCTTCGTTCTCTACCGAACCGGGAACGTCCTGATTGCCGTCGTCGCGCTCGTGGTCGCCTGCCTGGGCGTATTCATTTACCTGAACCCCTCCGCTACCACGTTCAGGTACCTGTTCCCGGGCTTCATCGGCTTTGGCCTCTTCGTTCTTTTGCCCCTCGTTTACACGATTTACATCGGGTTTACCAAATACAGCTCGCAGAATCTGCTCCTTTTCGACCGCAGCGCTGCGTTGTTCCGCAACGAAACGTATACGCTGCCGAACGCCGTCTCGTACAAGTACCGTTTGTACACTCAGGACGACGGTACCTACGCGTTGTACCTGGAAGACGATAAAGATCCTGGACGCCGCTTTGCCTCGGAATCGTTCGACCTCGTGACCGGTCCCAAAGCCGAACCCGAGCCCGAACCTGTAAGGCTCAATCCTTTGCCGGCCGGCGCCCAGGCTCAGGGCAAACCGCTGACGATGGTGCAAATCAACCGTGCGAAGTTGCTGCCGCCCCTGCGAAAACGGACCTTTGTCCTGCCCGACGACACGCTCATCGGCATGGGCGGGCTGACCAATTTCACCGCGCGAGAACGGCTTTGGAAGCAAAACCCGGATAATTCGCTCACCAACCAAAAGGATGGAACCGTCATCCGCCCCGATTTCAAACAGGGTTTCTTCGTCAATGACAAGGGTGAAAGGGTCGGCGTCGGCTTCCGGACGTTCAGCGGGTTTGAAAATTACACCCGCATTTTCACCGATCCCCGAATCGCTGCCCCGTTTGTCAGGATCTTTCTTTGGACCCTGGCGTTTTCGGCGATGTCGGCCTTCCTGACGTTTGTCACCGGCATGCTGCTGGCGGTCATTCTCGAACAGAAAGACCTCCGGTTCCGGAAAGTTTACCGGACCCTTTTTATCCTGCCCTACGCGGTCCCGGGCGTTCTCTCGATCCTGATCCTGAAAGGGTTGTTCAACCAGGAATTTGGCGCGATCAATGAATTGCTCCGGGGAATTTTCGGCTTCGCACCGGCGTGGGAGACCAATCCATGGGGCGCCCGGGCTATGATTCTGCTGGTGAACCTTTGGCTCGGCTACCCGTACATGATGCTGATCTGCACCGGCATGCTGCAGTCCATCCCGTCAGGCATTTACGAAGCGAGCGCCATTGATGGTAGCAACCCGAGGATCGACTTTTTCAAGCTGACGCTGCCCCTGGTGTTGCCGCCGATGATCCCTATCCTGATCTCCACGTTCGCGTTCAATTTTAACAACTTCAACCTGATCTACCTGCTGACCGCCGGGGGGCCCCAAATGGTCGGCGGGTCGGCAGGAGAAACCGACCTGCTAGTAACTTACACCTACAATATTGCCTTCCGCGATTCCGGCACGAACTACGGCTTGGCCGCCGCAATCGCCACCCTCCTCTTCATCCTGGTCGGGGCTCTGGCCTGGGTGAACCTCAGGATGACCCGACGCCAGGTGAAAATATGAAAAGGATCACTCCCGAACCGCAAACGCCGGCTGCAAACCGGGAACCGGTTGCACCCCAACTGCAAGAACCGGCCGGAGCAGGGGAAGCATCAGCTGTTCCCGCACCAACCGCCGCGCGCGGAAAGCTCAAACCGGAACAGAAATCCATAATCCGGCACGTGGTTTCCCACGTGATCCTGATCAGCTTGCTGGTGCTGGTCCTCGTGCCCTACATCATGGTGGTTTCAGCTTCCTTCCGCCGCGGCAATTACGCCCCGAGCGGATTGTTCCCCGACAAGGTCAGCCTGGAACATTGGAAGTACGTCCTGGGCATCCCTTATCAGGAAATTGCCAATCCGGCTACCGGCGAAACCCACGTGGTCCAGGCCGAAACCCCGCCGCTACTCTGGTTCTGGAACTCCATCAAAGTGTCGTCGATCGCGTCTGCCGCCATCATTCTGCTGTCGGGAACGGCGGCTTACGCCTTCGCCCGGCTTAAATTCAAATTCAAGTCGGTCACCTTAAGTTCCTTGCTGATCCTGCAAATGTTTCCCATGGTGCTCGCGTTGGTCGCCATTTATTCCATCCTCGATTTCCTGGGTCAATACGTCCGGTGGCTGGGCCTCAACACCCAACCGGGTCTGATCCTGGTCTACCTCGGTGGCATTTCAGGTTATATCTGGATGATCAAAGGCTACTTCGAGACGATCCCGGAAAGCATGGAGGAATCGGCTCGTATCGATGGCGCCTCTCAGTTTCAGACGTTCATGCGGATCCTGCTGCCGATGAGTCTGCCCATTTTTGCGGTGGTCTTTATCCTGTCATTTATCGCGTTCATGTCGGAATACCCCGTGGCCTCGATCGTCCTGCAGGCGCGCAGTAACTGGACCTTGGCAGTCGGGGCCAATTCCTTCCTGGCGGAGCACGAAAAGCTCTGGGGCCGGTTTTCGGCTCTGGCTGTCCTGAGCGGCCTGCCTATCACCGTGATGTTCCTGCTGTGCCAGAAGTTTATCGTCGGCGGTTTAACGTCCGGCGGCGCCAAGGAATGAACGGGGCCTTTCCAAGCGGCATCAAGAAACATCCCGAAAGAACGCAACGTCTTCTACTACCATTTAGACCGTTGTCTTGGTCGAATTCCGGCGGGATTTCAGCCCCGAAAGGGCAGTTTCCTAGGGTAAACCCTGGGTTTCCGCTAAGTTCTCACGGCCCGTTGGGCCTGAAACCGTGGTAGGGGCGCGGAGCGTCCGGCAGCACCCCCTCCGCCGGAATTCCGCCCGAATAACCGTCTACATGGTATAGCTCCATTCCCCGGCCCGGGATCGCTTGGCATGATGATCATACAGGACCCCTTTCTCGCGGCCGGCTCGCAGGTTGGGCGCGATCATTCATCGTACGCGTTGAATTGCCGGCCTGCTCTCCGGTTGCACTCCTGGATCCATGGAGAAACGGCTACTAGGTAATTCCGGACTTGAAGTGCCGGTGGTCGGCATGGGTACCTGGCGAACCTTCAACGTGCGCGGCTCCGCACCGGAATCTAATGCCTGCGCGGTGGTCGACCACGCGTTGGCGGTCCGGGCAAACTTTTTTGATTCGTCTCCGATGTACGGGGAAGCGGAACGTGTGTTGGGGAGGGCACTTGAGGGGCGAAGAGACGCGGCCATCGTGGCCACAAAGGTCTGGGCGGGCTCACCCGCGGAAGGCCGCGCGCAGATCAAGCGGGCTATGCTGTTTTTTGGCGGACGCATCGATCTCTACCAAATCCATAATCTGGTGAGTTGGCGCGATCACCTGCCGGTCTTGGAAAAACTGAAAGAGTCAGGGCAAGTCGCTGCCATCGGGGCAACGCATTACAGCGCGGGCGCATTCGGTGACCTCGCCGGCGTGATGCGGACCGGGCGCATCACTGCCGTCCAGATTCCCTACAATCCGGTGCAGCGCGAGGTGGAGTCAACAATCCTCCCCTTGGCGGCCGAGCTCGGGCTGGGTGTGGTGGTCATGCGGCCCTTCGGTGAGGGTGCCCTGATGCGACGGGTTCCGCCCGAGACCGACCTCAAACCCTTAGCCGCTTTCGGCGTGAGGTCCTGGCCGCAGGCATTGCTCAAATGGATTCTGAGTGACCCCAGGTGTCACGTGGCGATCCCTGCAACCTTGAACCCCGGTCGCATGGACGAAAATGCAGGCGCGGGGAGCCCCCCCTGGTTCGGGCCGGATGAAAGGGCCTACGTTTCCCGACTGAGCGGACGGATCTGACGTGGAGCGCTCGCCGCAGCCGCCCAGGCCTGCTCGTCTGCCTTGAGGATGCTATATTGTCCCTATTCAGACCGGTTCGAGACTGGATTCTGGCGTGGGCATGACGATTCCGGGCCTCCGGTAGGTCAAGGGGATGCAGGAAGCGCAAAAGGTTGCTTAAGCGATTTTTCGACGTAATATGGTCGCTTGATGCCGCGCTCGAAGCACTCCTGGTAGTCGAGGGTGGCTCCCCCCAGGATTCCAAGTTGGCTTTCATGAGCAAGACCGGCAGCGTGGCGACTCCCGCCACGAGCGCCCCGGGGGGGGAGCCGGTGCCACGCGTCTGCTTCGACCGGTTACGTTACAAACAGTTAGCCAACCATCCACCCGGTGAGATTAGACATGATTAAGAAAAGTACCCGCGGCAAGGCGTTGCTGGCGGTTATGACGGGCATCGCCTTGATCGGTGCCGCGCACGCAGACACCAAGAAGATGCGCATCGCGTTCTCCAACAACTATGCCGGCAATTCCTGGCGGCAAGCCATGTTGAAGAGCTATGACATCGTGACCAAAAAAGCGGTTGCTGACGGGATCGTAGCCGCTGCCGACGTGTTTACTACGGCCGACAAGGAAGTGCCGACCCAGGCGGCGCAGATCCAGAACCTGATCCTTCAAGGCTATAACGCAATCGTTATTAACGCGTCCTCACCGGACGCCTTGAACGGCGCCATCAAGCAGGCGTGCGACGCCGGCATCGTGGTTGTCTCTTTCGATGGAATCGTCACCGAGCCGTGCGCCTGGCGCGTGGTCGTCGACTTCAAAGACTACGGCACCCAGGAAGTTGAACACCTTGCGAAATGGCTCCCGAAAGGCGGCAACCTCCTGGAGATACGTGGCCTTGCCGGCACGTCGATCGACGACGCGATCCACAGCGGGATCGCGGAAGGCGTCCGCAAGCACCCGGAATTCAAGATCGTCAGCAGCGTCGAGGGCGACTGGGACCAGACCACTGCGCAGAAGGCCGTAGCGACCGTCCTGCCCTCCCTCGCTGAAATCGTCGGCGTGGTCGACCAGGGCGGTGACGGGTACGGGGCCGCGCAGGCCTTCACCGCAGCCAAGCGCAGGCTGCCGATCATCATCATGGGCAATCGTCAGGATGAACTCGAATGGTGGAAGGATCAGAAGCAGAAGAACGGCTACACGACGTGGTCGGCCTCCATTGCACCCGGCGTCTCGACGCTCGCATTCTGGATCGCGCAGCAGATCCTTGACGGACGCAAGGACATTCCGCATGACCTGGTCGTGCCTTACCTCGCCTTTGATCAGGATAACTTCGAGGCCGCCCTGGCCAACATTCCGGCCGGGGGCGTTGCCAGCCACGAATACACAGTAGAGGAGGCCAAAAAGGCGATCGAATCCAACACGAACAAGACGGCCGACAAGACGGCGGACGCGAGCGCGAGTAAGTGACGGCGCCTGCCCCGTCGCCCAGCGGCGTCCTTGGAGCCCGGTTGAATTAGTTCCCGTGTCTCATGCCTCCGGTAACCACGAACATCGTCAGGTTGGACGGCGTCGAAAAGCACTTCGGCGCCGTGCGAGCGCTTGCGCAGGTTGATTTCTCCGTCGACAACGGCGAGTGCGTCGGGCTCGTGGGCCATAACGGGGCCGGCAAATCGACGCTCATGCACGTCCTGGCCGGTACGCTCACGCCCGACCGTGGGCAGATCATCGTCCGGGGTGAGGCGCGCCAAGGGTATACGGTGGTCATGGCGCAAAAGCTGGGTATCCGGTGCGTATTTCAGGAATTATCGCTTTGCCCCAACTTGAGCGTGGCTGAGAACGCGCGGGTCTTTCACCCCGGCATCACCGGTTGGGGCTGGCGCAGACGAGCCGGCAACCTCATTCGCGGCAAACTTGACGAGATGTTTCCAGGCCACGGCATCGCTCCCGATGCGCTCGTCGGCGAGATGCCGATCGGCAAACGCCAGATGGTCGAAGTGGCGCGCGCGTTCACGGTCACCAAGGCTCCGCTGCACCTCGTCATCCTGGACGAACCGACCTCGTCGCTCGACAGCCATACCGCCGGGCAACTGCTTGCCTACGTGCGGCGGGTGGTGGCGAGCGGCGTGAGCTGCATCCTGATCTCGCATCTCCTGCGCGAAATCCTCGATTATTCCGACCGGATCGTGGTGATGCGTGACGGCGCGGTCGTCACTTCCGGACGCGCATCCGGTTTCAACCGCGACAGTTTAGTGATCGCCATGGGCGGGGCTGCGGCCGGCCCGGCGCGGCCGGAGGAGGCCGCCGCCAGCCTGCGGCGCACGACCCCGGTGCGAGTCCGCGCACGGCCGGCGACCCAGCGCGACGGCAGGGAACTCGTCGCCCACGAGGGCGAGATTATCGGGCTCGCCGGTCTTGCCGGGCATGGCCAGACCGAGTTGTTGATACGCATATTCAGCGGCGCGTCTCGTCGTTTACCCGGCGCCGAGGTGACCGCGCCCGTGGCGCTCATCGCCGGTGACCGGCAGACCGACGGGGTCTTTCCGCTCTGGTCGATTGCTGAAAATATCGGCATTCGTTCGATCGCGGCGCTGCGCAAGGGCCTGCTGATCTCTTCCCGGCTTGAGGAAGGCTTTGCCGAGCGCTGGCAGAAGCGCATCAAAATTCGTACCCCCGACCTGCGTAACAACATCTTGTCGCTCTCCGGCGGGAACCAACAGAAGGCGTTGTTTGCCCGGGCGCTCGGTTCCGAAGCGAAGATCGTGCTCATGGACGACCCCATGCGCGGCGTCGATATCGGCACCAAGCTCGAGGTTTACGACCTTATCCGCGCCGAGGCGGAGGCCGGCCGCACATTCCTCTGGTACACCAGTGAAGCGGATGAACTGAAGAATTGTGACCACGTCTATGTGTTCCGCAGTGGCCGGATCATTGCGGACCTGCATCGTAACGAACTTAGCGAGGAGCGCGTCATCCAATCCTCCTTCCAGGAGGTCACCTGATCATGGCTTCCGTTGCCGCCCCACGTGCCCCACGGGTCACTTCCAGCCGTTTCCGGGTGCCGCGCCGGTTTCTGCGGGCGGCCCTGCCGGGCCTTTCACTCGCGCTCGTCATCCTCGCCATCGGCAAACTTAACCCGCGTGCAGTCAGCTATTTCGGGCTTAACCTGATGCTCAACCTGGGCATTCCGGTGGCGCTCGCCACCATCGCCCAGATGTTCGTCATCACCGTGAACGACCTTGATCTTTCGATCGGGACGTTCGTCAGCTTCGTGGGCTGCGTCACCGCGACGTGGCTCCGCGACGCGCCGCTCCTTGGCGTTGCCGTCCTTCTCGGGGGCGTCGCCGTGTATGCGTTCCTCGGCGCAGTGATCCACCTGCGAAACGTTCCGTCGATCGTGGTAACGCTCGGCATGTTTTTCGTCTGGCAAGGCCTGGCCATCCTGGTCCTGCCCAAGCCCGGCGGCAAGGCGCCCGTCTGGCTGCATGACTTGATGAATTTCCGTACCCCGTATGTGCCGTTTCCCATCGTGGCAGCCATCGTGATCGGGGTCGTTGTTCACGCCGGGCTGATGCGAGGTTCGTACGGGGCGATCCTGCGCGGCTCCGGCGGCAACCCGAACGCGATCGGCCGGGCCGGATGGTCGTTGCTGAAGATCAAGGTCATCATGTTCGCGCTGGCCGGCGTATTCGGGGTCCTCTCCGGACTGGCGTTGATCGGCCTGACCACGTCGGCCGACGCCAACATCGGCAAAGGTTACACCCTGCTTTCGATCGCGGGCGTTATCCTGGGCGGCGGCGAGTTCGTCGGCGGGCACACGTCGCCGATCGGTGCGGTCATCGGCGCCCTGACGCTGACGCTCGCCGGTTCACTCCTCAACTTCATGCGGATCTCGCCCGATTGGCAGGTCGGCGCACAGGGCGCGATCCTGATCATCGTCCTCGCCGCACGCGCCCTCATCAACCAGACCGGCGGGAGGGCGCCGTGAAGTTAAGGGGAAACGGCAACTTTCTGGCGCGGCCATGGATCTGGTCCTACCTGGGTGCCTTGCTGGTTTGGCTTGCGGCCATCGCCTTCACGCGCGGTTATGGGGCCGGCGGCATGATCACGGCAGCGCTCGCACTTGCCGTCTTCTGCGTAATCACCGGCGTCGCTCAAATGTTCGTCATCACCCTCGGACCGGGTAACGTCGATTTGTCGTTGCCGGCTAATATCGGGCTGGCGAGCGCGGTTGCCATGAAGGTGATGCATGGCTCCGATTCGATGATTGCCGCCGGTCTGCTCGCGGCGCTTGGCTCCGGCTTTAGCATCGGCATCGCCAACTACCTTCTGATCCGGCTGTTGCGAATCCCCCCCATCATCGCGACCCTTTCGGCGAGCTTTATCGTCCAGTCTGCCGGTATTGCGTACGGTCGCGGCTTGCAGATCAAGCCGCCACCCGGTTTTGCCGCGATTACTACTGCTCAACTCGCAGGAATGCCCTTGATGGCAATCGGCACGGTCATCTTCACCGTCGGGGCCGGAATCCTGTTGCACCGGACGATCTACGGCCGGTCGGTCCTCGCCATCGGGCAGAACCCGCGTGCCGCCTGGCTCGCCGGAATCGCGGTTGAACGGGTCCGGTGCGCAACTTATGTCCTGAGCGGAGCGCTCGGCGGGATCTGCGGAGCACTGCTGGCCGGCTATTTCAGGGGATCGTCGCTGGAGATCGGCGACGAATACCTGCTCGCCTCGATCGCGTGCGTCGTGATCGGCGGAACTTCGGTTAGCGGGGGCAAGGCCAATGTGCCCGGGTTATGGGGGGCGGCCCTCTTCCTGGTGCTCCTGCTCACCATGCTTAATACTTTCGGTGTAAGCGCCGGCATACGTCTGCTGGTCACCGGATTCGTCATCATCGCCGTGATCGTCATCGCCGGCGGCCAGAAGCCGCTGAGGTGAAAACTCAGTCCTCCGGAACGGCGCGACCCTTGCGAATCAACATGCCCATAAAGATCACCCACCTGACCGCCCACGACATTCGTTTTCCAACCTCGCGCACCCTCCAGGGATCTGACGCGATGAACCCTGCCCCCGATTATTCCGCAGCCTACGTCATCCTCTATACCGATGCGCCGCAGGGCTATTCCGGCCACGGATTGACCTTCACAATCGGCCGCGGAAACGAAATCTGCGTAGGGGCCGCGAGACTGCTCGCCCCCCTCGTTGTCGGCGCGACGCTGGAGGAGATCGTGGCTGATATGGGCGCGTTCTGGCGTCACCTCACCGCGGGCGACAGCCAACTGCGTTGGATCGGTCCGGAAAAGGGCGCCATTCACCTCGCAACTGCCGCCATCATCAATGGTTTATGGGATTTGTGGGCGAAGGCGGCGGGCAAACCGGTGTGGAAACTCTTGGTTGACCTGAGCCCGCAGGAATTGGTGCGCTGCCTGGATTTTACTTATGTCACCGATGCGCTGACGCCTGGTGAAGCCCTCGCGATGCTCGAGCGCAACGCGGCGGCCAAATCCGAACGCGAACGTGAAATGGAGACCCGGGGTTACCCTGCCTACACCACCGCCGCGGGCTGGCTTGGTTATTCTGACGACAAGATGCGCCACTTGGCGCGGGAAGGGGTGGCGGCGGGTTGGACGCATTTCAAACAGAAGGTCGGCGGTGACATCGAAGCCGATATCAGGCGCGCCCGCATCCTGCGTGAAGAGATCGGCTGGGAACGGAAGCTCATGATGGACGCCAACCAGGTCTGGAATATCGATCAAGCCGTCAGCAGCATGGGCCGGCTTGCGGAATTTAAACCGTGGTGGATCGAAGAGCCCACCAGCCCGGATGACATCCTGGGCCACGCCGCCATTCGTAAACAGATCGCGCCGATTGGTGTGGCGACCGGCGAGCAATGCCATAACCGGGTGATGTTCAAGCAACTGCTCCAGGCGGAAGCCATTGACTTTTGTCAGATCGACAATGCACGCCTCGGCGGCCTGAACGAGGTCATCGTCGTGTTGTTGATGGCGGCGAAGTTCGGCGTGCCGGTTTGCCCGCACGCCGGCGGCGTCGGCCTCTGCGAATACGCCCAGCACGTCTCCATCTTCGACTACATTTGCGTGTCGGCGTCGCTCCAGAATCGCGTGCTCGAATACGTCGATCACCTGCACGAGCATTTCTTTGATCCGGTCGTCATCAGCAAGGGGCGTTACATGCCACCACAGAACGCCGGCTACAGCGTCACCATGCGGCCCGAAACGCTTGAGCAATTCGAGTTTCCTGCCGGACCCGCCTGGAGGTAGTCGGCGCATTGGTACTCGGTTGTATTTTGCTCTGGAGATCGATCCCCGCTTTGTCGGCACCCGCGGGAATTTGTAGTCAATGGACCTAACTAACTCGCGCTGCAACTTCGCCTGGAGTCTCGGTGTGGATCAAACTGCTTTTCCCAACTCATGCGGAAAGAGGGAATGAATCTTTCAATTTCTGAGCGGTGGGTAGGTGAATGGTCAAAAGTTCGTGCGCATGCGATCGAGAACAACGTTCTGAATATGCGGGTCCCGGCACCAGTTATGCGAACGAATCTTCGCCCGGCTACTTACACCTGTTCTCAGGACGGTTGAGCTGTCGTTGCCCCGGAGGGATCGCCGGGACAAAAATAGCTCAACAAACTTGAAAACCGGTGTAGCAGGAATTTTGGGCAACAGGCTTCAGGCGCGCACAACAACGGGCGACAGAGAATGGACGCGTCATCTCTGAGAAACGATACTCACAAAGAAGAGCGGATGAAGACGCCGATTCCTACCGGCGCAATACAGGCTCCCTTCCGAGATTCAAACCGTACAACTACCTGGTTGGCAGTGGACTCTAGGAAGACGTTGTGCTAAGAAGATGGTGTGCGCTGATCTGCAGCGTCATTTAGACTGCCGGCACCAAACGTCGCCTCCGGACCAAAGGTTTCCGGGGCACTGGGAAGTTCTGGAGTCCAATGAATCAAAGAATCGATCGAAGCCGTAACTTCTTCACGGACCTCCTTCCGCACGCCATTGCACAGTGTCACAGCCGGTTCTGGTCTGGCTTAAGGGCTAAAGCCAGGTCGTTCCTTGGGTTAGTGGACCCATCCCCAGCAAACCAGGGTCGGCCGATGCGCATTTGCATGGTTACGTACTCCTACTACGAAAGCGACAACCGCGTGATTCGCTACGCAGAATCATTGGTGCAACGGGGGGATACGGTGGAGGTGCTTGCGCTGCGCCGCAGTCCGGAGACGGCGAAGGAAGAGGTCGTTTGCGGGGTCAAAGTGTTCAGGATCCAAGATCGGCTTGGGAAACGAGAGCAGTCGGGTTCATCGTTCCTGTGGCCGCTATTTCGCTTTTTGGCGGTATCTTCGTGGTGGGTCATGCGCCGCCACCAGCGCCAACGGTATGACTTGCTGCACTTGCACAACCTTCCCGACTTCATCGTCTTTGCAGGGTGGTATCCAAAGCTCACGGGCGCCAAACTCATTCTGGATATTCACGATATCGTGCCCGAGTTCTTTGCAAGCAAGTTCGCGTTGTCCAGCGATTCTACGCTGGTACAGTGGCTGAAACTGGTGGAAAAGGCTTCAGCGGCGTTTGCTGATTACGTCATTCTCTCCAATCATTTGTGGCTGGAGAAATTCATTGCGAGGTCCGCAGAAAAGGAAAAATGCTCGGTCGTTATCAATCACGTGGACGCTGCCATCTTCCGAACTCGACCAACCTACGGACGCGGTAACCTCAAGAATCCCGTGGTGTTGTTTCCCGGCGGCCTTCAGTGGCATCAGGGACTGGATATCGCCATTCGCGCATTTGCGAACTTTCGTTCGCGAATTCCAGAGGCGGAATTTCACATCTACGGAGACGGTATTATGAAGGCTCAACTCGTGGAGTTAGTAAACCGCCTCGATTTGCAAAACTCCGTTCGCTTTTTTGAGCCGGTGAGCCTCCGCGAGATCGCTGCGGTGATGGCCAAGGCCGACCTGGGTATTGTACCCAAGCGCGCGGATTCCTTCGGTAATGAAGCGTATAGCACGAAGATCATGGAATTCATGTCCGTAGGCGTGCCTTTGGTGGTGGCGGGCACAAAGGTTGACCGCTACTATTTCAATGACTCGGTCGTACGATTCTTTGAGCCAGGAAACGTCAACGCTTTGAGCGAAGCGATGTATGCCGTTTTGAGCGATTTCGATTCGCGGTGCGGAATGATCCACCGGGCATCCGAGTATGCGGTGCGCAATAGCTGGGCTAGCCGCAAGGCTGAATATCTTACGCTCGTCGATGCGCTTTGCGAACGCAACACCCTGCGCGATCGATTGGTCCTTCGATCCCCGGCCGGGGCGAGTCTAACCCCGCCTCGCGCAGTCGCAGCCGCGAGTTCCCGGCAAAGTTCAATTTCAACCGCGATGACTAACGAGAGATAGCGATACTCACAGCGCACATCTCCGACTACCCCGAGATCGTCGCCGTCGATGCATCCTTCTAACCATCTAAACTTGGGCAATGCGTACCGTGCGCCTTGATCGATGGCTGACGCTACGCTTGGCTCATCCCTTGCAGCGAGCGGATTTGGCGCGCACCATGGGCCGCCCTTTACCGATCTTGATGTATCACAGTATCTCCGATGATCTCGAGGACGGGATCCTTGCGTATTACCGCCTGGCGACCAGTCCGCGCTGCTTTGCGCAACAAATGGATTGGTTGGCTGAACTGGGGTACGTGGGCGTGGCGCTGGAAGGTTTGCTGGCACACCCACAGGAAAATACGCAGGGCAGGCGCCCCGTCGCGATAACGTTTGACGATGGGCTAAGCGACTTTTATACGACCGCCTGGCCTACGCTCCAGAAGCGGGGTTATGGTGCGACCATGTACCTGCCGACGGCATTTGTTAGCAGTCACAGAAAAAGATGGAGAGGCAAGGCATGCCTAACCTGGAATGAGGTGCGCGAAATGCGCGCGCACGGGATTCAGTTCGGATCGCATACCTTGACTCATCCGGTCCTTTATGGTTTGCCGTTGCGTGAGATCGGGCGCGAGTTGACCGCATCAAAACAATCCCTTGAGCAGGAACTGGGAGAGGAAATCACAAGCTTCGCGTACCCGTATGCCTTCCCGCAAGAAGACCGGCGTTTTGCCGCGGCGATCAGGGCTCTGTTGAGCGAACGGCGTTACCGAACTTGCGTCACTACGATGGTAGGTCGATCGAAGATAAATGATGATCTTTTTTCCCTAAGACGCCTGCCGATTAACTCGTGCGACGATAAACAGCTGTTGAGAGCGAAGTTGGAAGGCGCCTACGACTGGGTGGGTTCTGCGCAGCATGCCTTCCGGTGGCTCAAGGGGTGGATGAATCAGGGACGTCGCCGGCGAAACGTCGACTGGTAAATACCCAAAAACGGGGCGCTCCGCAGCCGATTCATAAATCAGACGGCTCCCGCCGTCGACGTGTGCGGCGATCGCTGTCGCGTTACGCAGCTTGCGCTTGTCTCGATGGGCGGGTGGGGAATTCCCCGTCGCCTATCGCAATCGGTCCCGCGTTCCTTCGTTGACGTTTTATCCGGAGATGGCCGACGGGTCGGTTAGCAAAATAACGCCCGCCGGGTCAACAGGATTTCTCAACTCTGAGAAGTTTAGAAGCCTCATAGTTTTCGGATTCTGCCGGACATTAGCATCAGCTGAACGGCAAACGACGGTTGCCGATCATCGAGCACTTCCGTAAAAGACCTATTACGGTAAGTTTAACCTGGGGCGGCCTCTCCGCCTGAGCGCGCTATAAGCATTGTAATGTTGTTCCCGATTTTTCCATCCCAGTGCACCGCCGGCCGAATCCGAGGGCCAGGAAGGTACGTCCAAGCACAGGCACGGTAAGAACGCCATGGAAGCTGGGGACGGCACAACGGGGCGATCGAAACGATTCATCCGGATTGGCGAGGTAAGCCGGTTCAGTGAACTGGTCAGTGCCGGCCAACCCCTGCCCGTCGATGCGAATGGGACCGGCGAGGACAAACTGTCCGCCAAACAGGATCCTAAAGAGAAGCGGTTGGCTCAGATAGGCGTGTTTCGGGAGCGTGGCATCATCAGTGAGGAGTCTTTCCGCGCTCAGCGGCGGATGCAAGGGGATGGTTCCAGCCCGTCGATTGAAGCTTCCAACCCAGCCCCGGTGGTCCCCGGTCGCAAGAACCGCTGGCGGCGGATCGCGCTGGGCGTCGTCCTGCTGAACATCGCCGGACTGGGAGTGGCCGGATTCGGCGTCTTACAAGCGTTTCACCGCGGTGACGGCGCAGCTGCCACCACGGTTGGCACGCCGGCCGCTATGAAGGTTACCCCACTTCAAGACCCTGTTTATGCGCTCGGCAAGGCCTTTCGCCTCGGGCCATACACTTACACCGTCACCGGTCACCAGACTACCGCGACGCTCGACGAGGGCCGGTTCAGTCCCGTGAGCGCCAACCCGGGCGATGAGTACTTCGTTGTAACCTTCTCGGTCCGCAACGACTCCGTCAAGCCCCGCGTCTTCTCGATCGATGGTTTCAAACTTCAAGACGCCAACGGCGCACTCTATGCAGCCTGCAGCCAAGGCGCCGCAGTCCCGCGGACGGAGCTCACCAAGGGCGACCTGCTGCTGACAGAAATTCAGCCGGCTGCCACGAAAATGTTGGCTGCTGCCTTCGAGGTCCCGGCTGCCTCCCTGGCGCCCCCGTTAAAGCTGCTCTTGTTCGAGCGGGACCTTTTGGGCACTCACGAAGCCACCGTCTACCTGCCCTAGGAGTTGCTCACTGCCGGGCCGAAGCCCGCCGCGGCCGAGCACATCGTCCAGCAAAACCGGCCCCCACGGCGGACGGCGCCTCGGGTGAATCCTCCCGTACCGATGGACCGCCGACCGGCCGGTCAGGGCGTTTCTCGGGTTGGCGGTGCGTTACGGCCGCGCTTGACAAGCGAACGTCGCGGTGCTCAATATAACCGGACGGTTAATTAACCATTTGGTTTAATACCCCATGCCCCACGATCGCCTCAGCCACACCTTCGCCGCCCTGGCCGATCCCACCCGGCGTGCCATCCTTGCGCGGCTCGCCGCAGGTAAAACCTCGGTAAAGGAACTCGCTGCCCCTTTCGAAATGAGTCTTCCGGCCATTTCCAAGCACCTCAAAGTGCTGGAGCGCAGCGGCCTCATCGCACGCGGACGAGAGGCCCAGTCGCGCCCCTGCCGGCTCGAGGCTGAACCGCTCAAGGAAGCCGTGGACTGGCTCGAACGTTACCGGCGCTTCTGGGAAGAGGGCCTCGACCGCCTGGATAACTACCTGCGGGAATTGCAAGCAAAGGAAAAAAGCTCACCACCAAAACCACCAGCACGCAAACCGACACACCAGTATGACCGCAAAGGAAGAAAATAACCCCACTCAGCAACGTGACGACCGGGTTCTCGTGCTCACGCGCGTCTTTGACGCGCCGCGAAGCCTCGTTTTTGAAGCATGGACGACCAAAGAACATCTTGATCAATGGTGCGCACCGCGCGGGTTCACCATCCCCTGGTCAGAGGGCGACTTGCGACCGGGCGGTCCCTGGCGATCCTGTCTGCGCGCCCCCGACGGAACCGAGTACCGCCTCCGCGGAACTTACCGGGAAATCGTCCGGGATGAACTGCTGGTCTTTACCCATGCCTGGGAAGAAGACGACGGTACGCTGAGCCCTGAGACCATCGTGACCGTGCGGTTCGCGGAAGAAAACGGAAAGACCCGGCTGACGTTCGAACAGGGACCATTCAGGTCGGTCGAAGCGCGCGATGGCCATCAGGGCGGCTGGACCGAATGCCTGGAACGCCTCGCGGAGCACGTCGCAAATCTCCAGACCAGGTCCGCATCCTAGCTGGAGGGAGCAAAGCGGCGGTTCTCGAAGACGGGAAAGCACCTGGCTTGTTTGGGTATGATGAACCTTGAACGGCTTGAACCCGGATGTCGGGCTATGCACCCTTCGATGGAAACCACTTCTTAACTGCGAGCGTCCGGTAATTGAAAATCTCATTGAGCTGCCTTCGGACCACCAGGGCGTGCGCGGGTTCGCTTAGCCGTCCGCAAGGCAGCTTGTACGTGACGCGGTCCTCCAGTTCGACGCTGCCGGGACCGGCGTCGCGGAACCAATGCTCGTGGTGCCAGAGCGCATACGGTCCGATCCGCTGCTCGTCCGAGAAGTAGTGGCCCTCAGTGACGTGCGTGATTTCCGTCAGCCAGACCATCGGAATGCCCAACAACGGGCGCACCCGGTATTGGATCATCAGCCCCGCGTAGATGCGCTCCGGCAAGTCCGGCGTCACGATTTGGAAACCGAGCTTCGGCGGCGTGATCCGGGCGAGGTTGCGCGGATCGGAGAAAAATTGCCATGCCTCGTCGCGGGTAATGGCGAGCGCCTGTTTACGGTGCAGCACGTGGATGGGCATATGCGAGGGTTACGGACGAGGGCGGGGGATTGGGCGCACGGGGCGCACCGGAACCACCTTGCGCCCGTCCCGCCACGGGAGTCGCCCCGTCGTTGCTTGTGGCGAGCGGTGGATCATTGTTGACTCCGCACAGATTTTGAGTGTCGTTTCTCCGAAACGGTTCATTTGTCCGGAGCAAGTACTTATGTTCGAACTTCCAATTGTCCTGATGACCGTGCTGGCCGTCTCCTGCATCACCGCATTCCTCGTCTGGGTCCTTTCACGATCGCAAAGGTGAAAGTTCCTCTTGGGCCAAACGGCGCCTTCAAGATGTCGATGTCGCACTCGCTCCGAGAGGTGCCAGTCCCTGCCTCACATGCCGTTTGAGACCGGGCAAGCGGTGCCGGAGGCCGGATCAGGTCTGGAAGGCACGCCGGCGCTCCCGGTCAATCGTAACCTGTAAAGGGCGCTTCTCGATGGGCTCCGGAACCAGGTCGACCGGAGCGCCGAGGAGTTCGCATAATTGCCGCTCAAGAGCGGCGACCCGGAAAAGGTCCATTCGGGCCGCCGGTTCGAACTCCGCTGCCAATCGATGTCACTGTGTTCCGGCACGACACCGCCCGGGAGTGCGCGGCGGATGATGGCCCCGTGTGACCGAACTCCGAACTCTTTTCCCATTTCCCCGCCGTGGCCGCTGTGGCTCGCCGTGTTCGCCGTGTGAACTCTTACGTTGTGCCCGCCACACCGGCTGCGGCCGCCGTGTGACCGTGTGAACTCTTCGGTCGCGATAGTGTTTAGAAGTGGAACCAGGGATTCTCGCGCATTGACTGAACGCACTCGGTGAATGGCTGCGGTCGCGGCTCGATGCAAATCCACTGGTCGTTATGCCGGCGTGCCCAGAGGCTCCAGCGGTCCTGGTCGAAATATCCGAGCCGGGCAAACGCGTGCTCGAAAAATGGCGAAAGGGCGTTCGGACCGGGGCAGGCGAACTTTGCGTAAAATCGCAGGTACGATCCGCTAAAGGCCGCTCGGAAATCGACAACGTAGTTGAACGGGTAACCCTTTGGCGGCGGTTGGACGAACGTAGGCCGGTAAAACTCGGCGATAAACTTCCCGGCTTCTGCTACCCACCGATCCTTCTGCCACTTCTGCAGTTTGCATTTCGGGGGAATGCCTGTGAATGTCCAAATGTACCTCGACGGCATGGAGTTTCTCCGCTGGTTACGCTTAGCTCATTGGCCTGCCGCTGCCATAACTCTTTGCACGTTGCAGCCCAATGCAGGCTGCATTCTGTTGGCGTCCGCTCACTCGCACAGGCACGTACTCTTAACATGGGACACATCTCGAAAAGCATCGAAGTCAATGCCCCGCTTCAAACCGTGTACAACCAATGGACGCAGTTTGAAGAGTTTCCCAAATTTATGGAAGGGGTGGAAGAAGTGCGCCAGATTACGGATAAAAAGCTGTTTTGGCGCGCCAAAATTGGTGGCCATGTAAAAGAATGGCAGGCTGACATCATCAGCCAGGAACCCGACCAGCGGATCTCATGGCGCAGCGTGGAAGGTACCGAGAATTCCGGGACGGTTTCCTTCGAGCGTGTGGACGCGAATAAAACGCGCGTCACTCTGGAGCTGAATTATGAGCCGGAGGGTGCCGTCGAAAAGGTCGGTGACGCTCTCGGGGCGGCAGGCCGTCGCGTGGAAGGCGACCTCAAACGCTTCAAAGAATTCATCGAGCAACGCGGACAGGAAACCGGTGCTTACCGGCGTACTATCTGAGCGTTTCCGGAGCAGCGCCTCCGCCGGCGGGCCGGCGTCCCACCCTTGCGTGGGCGCCGTAGCCGCCAGTCCGATTTTTATGGACGACGAGCGCTTGCAGGCACCCGGCGTTTGCTTCGGCGGCGAATCCTTTCAGGAATGGATTTCTCACCTTGCTTACGCATTTTGGCGTCCGGATGCCTATCTCTGCTGGGGATAAATGCATGCGACGCAATGCTTCTGCCGCGGGTCACCGCCACGGCCGGCAACCCTCATCACTTCCGTGCGAACCTTTTTGGCCTCCCGGGGGACCTCAAACAACGTCAGGCGGCATTTTTGCGGCGTCTGCGTGCGGCAGATCCGCAACACCAGACGATCGAGCGCGCGGTGTTCAACCAACAAAACGAGCTAGGGTTGATCCTCAATCGCAGCGTCGAACTGGATAAGATCCCGGCCCTGATGCGTTCCGTCCTTACCCAGATGGCGCGCGCCTTTCCCGGCCAGGATTTAACCGTGCTCGCCTATACCCCTTCCAACCCGCCGCGCACGATCGGCACCGCCCGACTTAATGCGCGTACCCGCGACATGACTTACACGCCCGCCCGTTAAACGCTAAACGGGCGGTTTCGGTTCAATTTTGATCGATAATCCCCCTCTTACCACTTCTTACCATTATGCCAGGAACTGTTGATGATTTCATGAGCCGCTTCGGCGGCGAAGGCACGATCGATGATCAGCAAGCGCAGCAATATCACGATCGATTTGTCTCTAACAATCCCGACGACCAATCTTTCGATAGCCAAACCTACCACCAGAGCGCGACGGAATACCTCGGCAAGTTGCCGGATGACCAGTTTCAGCAGGCCGCACAGAATGCGTATAACCAGGCTGCGCCGCAGCAACGCCAGGGATTGCTTGGAGGCCTGCTCGGCGCGCTGGGTGGCCGTCAAGGAAACGTCGCCAGCCAACTCGGTCTCGGCACAACCGATCCCAGCCAGATGAGCGCGCAGGACGCCGCGCGGCTGATGGACTATGTGCGCCGGGAGCACCCGGACGTCATGCGCCAGACGGTTCAGGATCAACCTTGGTTCCTGAAGGCCATGGGGCACCCGGTACTTATGGGTGTCCTGGCGATGGCCGCTTCGAAACTCTTCAGCGGCCGGCGAGGGTAAGCTGGAAACGCCGCGGGTAAGTCTGCGTTTTGGACCGGTATAGCGCCATCGCGCTGGCGATGGCCGTGTGTTGCCGTCAGGCGTCGTTTCCGCAGTGTCCGCTAATCGGGGGCGGACACTGCTCGCCCGCGGCACGCGCCACCGTCTCTATCCGGCCGCCTTCCAGTTGTAGCTCCGGTACTCGGCCCGCGCGGTCCCGTCCGGGTAGAGGTCGAGGACCGTAAAGCCTTCGGGACAACCGTTCTGGCTTCCTTTCCACCAGTTACCGCAAATGGCGCCGCCCGTCAGGTACCGGACGCCGTCAACTTGGATTTCCTCCAGGTGATGCAAGTGACCCGCCAGAACGAGCTTCACGTCCGCCTTTGTCTCGACCAGGACGCGGTGCAGCTCCCGGGCGTTGGCCAGAACCAGGGAGGCCGGTGTTTCTAACCGTGTACCCACCACCTCGACGGCGCCGGTGATGCTCAGGCTGGGTAGAACCGATACGGGAGGAATGTGGGTGCAGATAACCGTCGGCGCCTGCGGATGCGCCTCCAGTTCACTGCGCAGAAACGAGAGCTCCTGGGCTCCAAACGCACCTATGTAGGAACCATCCGGCTCAGGGGTGACGTCGTCCACGATGATGAATCGCCATCCTCCCTTTTCGAAGGCATAGGAGAGGCGTTCCAGGCCGAGGCGCGACCGAAACAGCCCTTTGCCGAACCTCGGATCCTCACGATCGAGGGCCCGGTTTTTCGTGCCCGCCAAGTCGTGGTTGCCGAAAGCGAAAAACGTCGGCAGATCGGTGTGCGCGCGCCAGAGCGTCAGAAAACGATCCAGCAGACGTTCCGCCGACGGAAAATCCAGTTCTGGGGTTTCGTGGGTGAGGTCCCCGCCGAAAAGGATAAAATCCGGTTCCGGCCTGAGTTCCCTGACCGCTTCAAGGCAGGCTGCCAACCCTTGCTCGGAGCGCAGGGCGTCGTCCACCATCAGGTGCGCATCGGTGGCGAACAGGACGCGCAGCGCCGGCGCGCCGCCTGGCGTCGCGGTTTGCGCACCCGAACCTCTGAGGCCGGATGCCATTCCGCCGGCGATCAGGGCCGTACGGACGAGAAAACCGCGACGTGAAACTCGAAAGATTTTAGTGGGACTGCTCATGGGTGTAGTATGACTTCGCGGGCGATAATCGGAACCGGCCGCTCAGGCGGGTACGTATCCTCTGGCCGCAATTAGCGCATCGCAAAGGGCGTGCACCTCGGCGTCGACCTGCCCCGGGTCCAGCACCGTCCGGGCTACCTCTTGGCGTACCAGTTGGCCGTGCCTTCGCCGCATCCGGTAAATCAATGTCTTTACCGCCGGGAGCCCGACTCCAACGGCCTGGGCAGCCGCCTCGTAGGTTATCCCCGTCCGCTGCCCTTCATCGCCCAGAAAGCCCTGTAAAACCACGAAGGTCTCGGCTTTGCCGGCGGCTTCATACTCGAATCGAAGCTGCCTCGTTGCCCGACCCAATAACAGCAGCGCCCACTGCGCGTCATAGATCGTTTCGGGCGTGAGCCGATCGGCAGGTTCGCAGATGATCCGCCCTTCAGCATCTGCCCAGTCCAGCCGAATCCGCTCCGCTTGGCCGCCCCGCTTTTCCCGGCGTGCCCGGCGGGCTTCGGCCGCCATGAAATTTTGGAAAGCCGCCAGCAAAAACGACCGAAACCGGCCCTTGGACGGGTCCACCGTGGTGAGGCCGCGGCGGCCGATCAGGTGCTCAAAAAAGCCTTGGACGAAGTCCTGGGCGTCCTCGGGCGGGTGACCCCGGCGGCGGGCAAAGGCGTAGAGCGGCCGCCAGTAATGCGTGCACAACTCAGCCAATGCTTGCGGGCCGCCGGGTGCCTGACTTTGGGCGGCTTGCAACACCACGCTCCATTGGGTGGGCTCAAAGCGCCCGGGCGCCGGCGTAGCCGAACTCTGGTCAGGGTGCATGGCTGTAAGGTGGGGACTCTACCCGGCTCCACTCTAAAACCGGCTGCCTCTTCAGGAAAGTTAAACCCGCTCTGCGCACCCCTGTAACTTTGTCTCCCTGAAACCTTTAATTAGAGGAAATGATCACCGCCGCAGCCGTCGTTCGTACCCCAACTCTGTTGTCTTGCGCCGCAGTGCCGGTGCGTTCACCGCGCACCTCAATGATCCTGGCTGAACTGGCCCGGCAACGCCGCTGCAAATGCAGGCAGCGGCGGCTCAATCGCCACCAGCGCCGTCGTGCCTGGGCACGGCTGCGCGCATTCCTTGCCGCCTTGGGACAGCAGCCATTCGAACCAGTCCATGCCGGCGCGCCACCGGCGCCGCGGCTGCTGTTCGCCGGAAACACCCCACTGGTCTATTCCATCCACCGGTCTTGGTAGCGGAGATGTATCCACCGTCCGTCCATCACCCGCACCACGACTCCGGCACTCGGCAGTCGGCACTCGGCAGCCCTCCTCCGTTGCATTTCCTCAGGCTTCAGGGGCTTAACGTCGGCGACCGCTCAACAGATAGAGAGCCGCCCGCAACTACAACAGCGGATCCTGCGAAGGTTCGATGCTGTCCACGCGCGGAATCGGGTCGAAAATGATCCTCTTTTGTGCACGGGCGCTCTCCGGCTCCACCGCGGTAAGCACGAACCTGCCGATCGGGACCCGGCGCCGGTCCTCCGGCCAGTGAACCGTGGCGCCATCCACTACGTCGCCATCGTTGGCCACTTGCACAGCGATTTGGAAGCTGACCGGGCCTGTCCCTGTAGCCGGGTCTGTCCCTGTGGCCGGGCCTGTCCCTGTGGCCGGGCCTGTTCCTGTAGCCGGGCCTGTCCCTGTGGCCGGGTCTGTCCCTGTGGCCGGGCCTGTCCCTGTAGCCGGGTCTGTCCCTGTAGCCGGGTCTGTCCCTGTGACCGGGCCTGTCCCTATGCGCCGGACCAGTTCGTCGAAGAGAAAATTTCCATCCTGGTTCTTGGGCGTGACGTTGTCCACATACTCGACACCCGCCTCCGGGATGATCCGGTATCGTCCATAACGGCTGGTACCATCCCCATTGACAAAACGGAAGGCCGTCACTGCGAAATAGGCTTCCTTGGCAAAACTGGCCGGCGTGGGTTTAGGCGTTCGCACAAAGGTAAGGGCAGCCGGGTGGGCGGCCAGAAACTTCTCCACGGGTGAGGGCGACGGTTGGGCCGGATCACTCGCGGCCACCGCCCGCAGGAATTCGAGAAACTCCTGCCCGTTTCTGGTTGGAAACCCGCCCGTCGAGTGGCTCACGATGTCGGTGTGAACGTGCTCGGCCAGGTTGAAATGGATGGCTAAGCCACGCGGATTGGCGCCCGAATCGTTATCGGGCAGCAGCGGCAACCCGGTGGAGTTGGAAAATCGCACGGTGACAGGAGGTGCGGCGCCCGGCTGAGGGAGGGGGCTTCCACCGATGGGGTAAATGTCCCTGTGAGCATGATCCCTTTCGCGTGGACAGGGCGAAAACCGGGGTGAAGCCCGAAAATGGCGTCGAAGTGCGCGAGTACGTCCTGGCTTAGCGCGATCAGTTTCTCGTCGGTGGGCAGTGGCATGGTCTATAGGGTTTGAACGAGCCGTTCAGGTTTCCCGGCGCACAGAACGCAATGGCCTGCGAGAAAGGCTCGGCCGCTTACCGTACGCTCTTTTCGCGGCAGATCGAACCCCTGCGGCAAGTATAGTGGGCAGCCACCGTCCGCTTCGCAGCGAACTGAGAAAGAAGGCAACGGCGGCACCATTTCGAGCCGTCCGGTACCGCAACTGCAAGCAACGTTGATCGCTCGATGGCGAAGATTGCCGGCCGGTGCCCTGATCCCAGGTTCCTATAATAAAGAAGTCAGGAATTGATGTATGGAGCAAAATGACCAGGAACAAAAAGGCGGCGCCATGCCGTCGCGTCGCCAGTTCGTTGGTGGGATGACCGCCGGCTTGATAGGGGCACTCACCGTTCCGGCCCGGGCGGCCCAGCACGACGCAGGCTCGCCGGCTGGCCCGGCGCCGGCGCCCGAACCGCCCGCCCTCCAAAACCCGGTAACCGAGTATCCGAAGCCACCCTTCCAGCAGCAGCACCAGGATCCGCCCGGCTTAGCCGGCAAGATGATCCCGCGCCCGGATCACGGGGAGGAGAGTTACAAGGGAGCCGGGCGTCTACTGGGGCGCAAAGCACTCGTTACCGGAGGCGATTCGGGCATCGGCCGCGCCGCGGCGATCGCCTACGCGCGTGAGGGTGCGGATGTGGCCATCAACTACCTGCCGGTCGAAGAGCCTGACGCGCGCGAGGTGATTGAGTTGATTCGTGCCGAAGGCCGCAAAGCTGCGGCGCTGCCGGGCGACATTCGGGAAGAAGCCTTTTGCCAGCAGTTGGTCGACGCCGCCGTCCGCGAGCTCGGTGGCCTTGATATTCTGGTCAACAATGCCGCCAAACAGCACGCCGTTGACTCAATCCTCGAGCTGACGACCGAGCAGCTCGACGCGACTTTCAAAACCAACCTCTACGCCATGTTTTGGATCACCAAGGCCGCCGTGCCGCACCTGCAGCCGGGGGCGACGATCATCAATACCGCCTCCGTCCAGGCCTATGATCCTTCGGCCAACCTGCTGGATTATGCGCAAACCAAGGCGGCGATCGTGGCTTTTACCAAGGCGCTTGCGAAACAGTTGGCCGACAAGGGCATCCGGGTCAACGCGGTTGCACCTGGCCCGGTTTGGACTCCACTTCAGGTCAGCGGCGGCCAGCCGCAGAATAAGCTCGAAACATTCGGCGGCCAGACGCCGATGCTTCGCCCCGGCCAGCCGGCCGAGCTCGGGCCCGTCTATGTATTTCTGGCCTCGGCGGCCGCGAGCTACGCCACCGGGCAAGTGTACGGCGCAGCGGGCGGCAGTGGAAACCCGTAAAACGCCCTGAAATCTCCCGCTCTTTGAGGCCGGCGTGAGGAAAAGCCGGCCTTCGTCCGGGCAGGACGGTTAAGTTTGGCCAGCAACTCCCGTGTTTGGGAGCGCATTCCCAACGGATTGCGTCCCATCGGTGCGCCTCAAACGCCTGCCCGCCGCGCCCCCGCACGAGCGCCCGGCGTGCGGGGCGCCCCGCAATCGATTGGCCATCTCGGACGACCCGCAACCTTTGCGGCCGCTCCGCTGAGCGCACCGCTTCGACCGTTCCTCCGGCCCGAAGCCGGGCTGCCCTTCTCAACACGCCGGTAAAGCGCGGCACGCAAATGCCCGCCTACTCTCCGGCTGCCCCTGCGGGGCAAGGGCGATGCTGATGGCCCGCGCGCAGGGCCGGATTCCAGGAAACCCTTAAGGCGACAATTCGAAAACCGATAAACCAGTATATTCCGTAATTTTGATATTCGAAGCATTAACTAGAATAGAAAAGGAATGCAAATCCCGACCTCGGCTGGTTTTCGTCTCAAGAAGGATACTCTGAAAGTTCTCACCGAGCACGTGAATCGGTACCTCCGGGCTCACGGCCTGGTGAAAGGGCGTGCACGCCTTGCGTTGTTTAGCCTCACGCTCGTGTTCGGTCATGCCGCCTACGCGCAGTCCGAGGGCGATCTTAACAGCGCACTCGGGAGTTCTGGCTCGAGCTGGCTGACGCTCAGCTCACCTTCACTCACGTTATCGTCGCCGCTTTCCGTTCAAAACGGCGGGAGCGTGACGGTAAGCGGAACCGCCAATCAGCCGACCCTAAACGGGAACGGCACGTCGGGCTTCTTCGTGCAAAGCGGCCAGCTCACGCTTAGCAACCTGACGTTAACCAACTTCAGTACCGTTGGCGGAACCGGCAGCGGCGGCGGCGCCGGTCTGGGTGGCGCCCTTTTTGTGAACACTGGCGCCAGCGCCACCCTTAACGGCGTGAACTTCTACGCCAACACGGTAACGGGCGGCACCGGCGGGGTCGGGACGAAGGGTGGAAGTTTGAACAACCTTTTCAACAACGGCCCGAATAACGGCAGCGACGGTGCCAATGGGGCCGATGCCCCCACGAATTCGTCTTACAGCAACGGCGGCAACGGTTCAAACGGATGGCCCGGTGCGTCTGGAGGCAACGGGAATCCCGGAACGGGAGGAAACGGGGGAAACGGCGGCAAGGGCAGCGTGGGCACCGTGGCCTCCGCTGATACGGTGTTCGCCGCGGCCGAGATCGCTTTCCACACCGCACAGGCTGCGGTCGCCGATGCACAGGCGGCAGCAGCGACCGCAGAGGCCGCGGCTTCCGCGGCGGAAGCGGCCGGCCACGCCGATGAGGCTGCCGCAGACACCCTCGAGGCAGCCGATGACACGGCGGAAGCTACCGGGCTCACCGCGGAAGCGGCTGGAGAAGTGGGTGCCGAAGCGGAATTCACCGACGCGGCTGCGGCAACCGCCGCAGCCGTCGGGTCGGCGGCCGGGGCGGTGGAAGAGGGATTGAAGGCTGGAGAAGACGGGGATAAAGCCGTCGCGGAAGGAACGGATGCAGCTGCGGATGGCACGGAAGCAACGGAAGAGTCTGCGCAAGCGGCTAAATTTTCGCAGCAGGCGGCCAAGGAGACGGCCGAAGCGGAGGCGGGTGCCGCCTACCTGCTCGCCCTCACAGAGACTTCGGAATACAACGGCACGTCGGGCATCGGCGGATTGGGTGGAGACGGTGGACAAGGCGGTAACGGCAGCTTCGGCAATGGTGGCGGTAGGGGTGGATCCGGCGGCGACGGCGGCAACGCCGGCTCCCAGGTGGGGACAACCTATGCCGTTGGCGGGAATGGCGGTAACGGCGCTAACGCCGGCGCTGGCGGGTTCGGGGCTGGCGGTGGCGCTGGTGGAAATGGCGGCAAGGGCGGCCAGAACCCCGATGATAACGGTGACCATGGATCTGAGAACGGCACGGATGGCGTCGGCGGCAACGGCGGCTCAGCCGGTTTCGGCGGCGGCCAGGGGATGACCGGCCAAGGGTATCAATTTGCGTCCGGAGGCGGCGATGGAGGGTCCGGCTACGGTGGCGCGATCTTTGTTGCCGCTAACGGCACGCTCACGATCACAGGCACGGCCACCTTCGATGGGAACAATGCAGTCGGGGGAATAAGCGACAATGGCCAGAACGGAGGGAACGCTGGTCAGGCAGCCGGCACAGACCTGTTCATGATGACCGGCGCAAACGTTACGCTGGCGCCTGGGGCCGGTAATACGATCACGTTCAACGGCACCATTGCTGATGACAGCGCAAGTTCGATCGGGGGCACCTCAATCCCGGTCGGTTCCGGCGCGGGCATCACGATCGCCGACGGGGGTACCGTCATTTTCAACGGGCAGGACACTTACAGCGGCCAAACTAAAATCGAGGGCGGTGCCTTGCAGGCTCAGGACGGCACCGGACTGCCGTCGAACAGCAATCTCAACTTGGCGGGAGGCGTCTTTCAGAGCAGCGGCACGTTCACCCGGTTTCTGGGCACGAACAGTAATCGTGTCCAGTGGACCAATTCAGGAGGCTTCGCCGCAGTCGACGGCGGTTTGACCGTGAGGCTGAACGCCGGTCAGACTCTTACGTGGGGAAGTGGGTCGTTCGTGCCGAAAGGCGACGCTCTGCTTTTCGGTTCGGAAAGCGCGACCGATAACGTTTTATTCAAGAACAATCTCGATCTGGGCGGGCAGAACGAGTCGATTCTGGTTACGGCGAACAGCGACAATAGTGATACCGCCACGATTTACGGAGTGATCTCCGATGGCAGCCTCACCGTTAACGATTCGAATCATACCGGCACCCTGATCCTCACGGGCGCCAATACTTACACCGGCGGCACGACCATCAATAACGGCACGCTGGTACTCGGAAAAGGCGGCAGCCTCGCCGCAACGGGGGCGGTCGTCGACAACGGTACCTTCGACATTTCCCAAAGCGCTAACCAGACCATTGGTGACCTGAGCGGTTCAGGTACGGTCGATCTCGGGGCTCACAAACTGACGGCCGGGACGGCTAACTCGACGACCTTTTCGGGCACCCTCGTCGATGGGGGACTCGGGGGTGGTACCGGCGGCAGCCTGGTCAAGCAAGGGACAGGCACGCTGACCCTCACGGGCGCCAATACCTTCACGGGTGGCACGACGGTCAGCGCCGGCACGCTCGCGCTGTCGGGTAGCGGCAGTTTGGCCGCCACCGGCGCGGTGGTCGACAACGCCACCTTCGACATTTCTCAGGGCGGCAACCAGACCATCGGCGACCTGAGCGGTTCGGGCACGGTTAACCTTGGCGGCCAGCAACTGACCGAAGGCACCGCCAGCAACACCAATTTTAGCGGCACGATCCAGGACGGCGGCTTGGGGGGCGGCACCGGCGGCAGCCTGGTCAAGCAAGGGACAGGCACGCTGACCCTCACGGGCGCTAATACCTACACGGGCGGCACAACGGTCAATGCTGGGACCGTCGCCCTGTCGGGTAGCGGTAGTTTGGCCGCCACCGGCGCGGTGATCGACCACGCCACCTTTGATATTTCGCAAGGCGGCAACCAGACCATCGGCGACCTGAGCGGTTCAGGCACCGTCAAGCTGGGCGGCCGGCAGTTGACCGAGGGCACCCCCAACTCGACGGCGTTCACCGGCACGATCCAGGACGGCGGGCTGGGGGGCGGCACCGGCGGCAGCCTGGTTAAGCAGGGCAGCGGCGCACTGGTGCTGGCCGGCGCAAACTCCTACACGGGTGGGACCACCATCAGCGCCGGCGCGCTCATCCTGGCGGGTGGCGGCAGTCTGGCTGCCACGGGCGCAGTCGTTGACAACGCCACCTTTGATATTTCAGGGGGCGGCAACCAGACCATCGGCGACCTGAGCGGTTCGGGCACCGTTCAACTCGGCGGGCAGCAACTGACCGAGGGCACCGCCAATTCGACGGCGTTCACCGGCACGATCCAGGACGGCGGGATTGCGGGCGGCACCGGCGGCAGCCTGGTCAAGCAAGGGGCGGGCACGCTGACCCTCACGGCCGCCAATTCCTACACGGGCGGCACCACGATCAGCGCCGGTGCGCTCGTCGTGACCGGCGGCAGTTTGGCTGCCGCGGGCGCAGTCGTTGACAATGCCGTCCTTGATATTTCCGGGAGCGCAAACCAGACCATCGGCGACCTGAGTGGCTCGGGCACCGTCAAACTGGGCGGCCGGCAGTTGACGACCGGCACAGTCAACTCGACGACCTTTTCGGGCAGCCTGGTTGATGGGGGATCGCGGGCGGCAGCGGCGGCAGCCTGGTCAAGCAAGGCGCGGGCACGCTGACCCTCACTGGGGCCAACACTTACACCGGCGGCACGACGATCAACGCCGGCACCCTCGCCCTGGCGGGTGGCGGCAAGCTGACCGCGACCGGCGCGGTGGTCGCCAACGGGACCTTCGACATCTCGCAGGGCGGCAATCAGACCATCGGTGACCTGAGCGGTTCGGGCACGGTGAAATTAGGCAGCCGGCAGTTAAGCGTCGGCACGGCTAACTCGACGACCTTTTCGGGCAGCCTTGCCGACGGGGGGATCGCGGGCGGCGTCGGCGGCAGCCTGGTGAAGCAAGGCACCGGCACGTTAACCCTGCTCGGTACGAACACCTACACCGGCGGCACGACCATCCTGGCCGGAAAAATCGTGCTCGGCCCAGGCGCCAGCCTCGCTCCGGCCGGGCCAGTCATCGATGACGGCACGCTCGACATCTCCCAAAGCGGTAACCAGATCATCGGTCCGTTGAGCGGTTCGGGCACGCTGGACCTCGGCGGTAGCGTTTTAACGGTCAACACCTCGGTGAGCACGACCTTCACCGGGACGATCGAGAGTAACGGCACTACCGGGGGCCTGATAACCGCGGGTACCGGCACGCTTACCCTCACAGGTTACAGCTCCTACGTGGGCCCGTCTGTTCTCGGCGACGGTACTTTGGTGATCGGTCACTCCAATGCCCTGGGCACTGGGCCCATCGTTGTCGCCGGTGCGGGCACCCTGACCACTCAGGGTGGCAACTACACATTGCCGAACGCAATTGACCTTGTGCCGACGCTCACTTTGGACGTGAATTCAGGCGCGTTGACCCTGAGCGGCCACATCTTCGGCGGTCCTCATGAAGGACTCCTGAAAACCGGGGCTGGTGATTTGACGATTACCGGGAACAACGCCTACGTCGGCAATACCATGCTGGGCGATGGGTCCAAACCCGGCGGGACGTTGACGGTGGGCAGTAACACCGCACTCGGCGATTCGAGCAATCCGGATAACGCCATCCTGCAGGTTGCGACGAACTCACACGCGACGTTGACGACGACCGGTTCGCAGCCGCTCGCGCTTGCGGACGCCGTCCAGCTCAACAACTCGGATCCGGGCTCCAACCTGACCATCCTGACGGGCGGATCTAACGTGCCGGATCTGGCGCTTACGGGGACCGTCAGTGGCGTCGGCGGTATTACCAAAGCAGGAGAGGGGACGCTTACGCTTTCCGGAAACAACACCTATGAAGGCGGAACGAACGTCAGCGGCGGGACGCTCGCCGTGGACAACCCTCACGCCCTCGGCACCGGTGCGGTCGTAAACTCCGGCACGCTCCAGACCGGCGGCTCCAATCACCTCATCGCAATTGCGTCCGGCTTCACCCAGACCTCGAGCGGGTTGCTGAATCTCAACGTGGTTAACTCCGGGAAGTTGTCTCCGGCCCCTTACGTTGCCGGTGCTCCGGTCCTGAACTACGACGCGGTCCTCGTTGCCGGGACGGCAAATGTGGCCGGCAGCAAGGTATTCTTAAGCTTCCGGAACCTCGGTTTGGCGCTCCCCAGCCAGGGTCAGCGTTACACGGTTCTCACCTCGCTCAGCGGACCAGTCGTCGGCCGGTTCGACGGCAGCAACGGGTATACCGACGCGGCAACGTTCAACCCGGCGTTCAAAGCGGCTGCCGCGTACGACGATAATGGCAATGACGCGGTCACCCTGACCATGCTGCTGCCGTTTACCTCCCTCGACCGCCTGACGGCGAACGAACAGGCAGTCGCCCGGTACATCGACGCGTACGACACAACCTATACCACCGGTGATTTTGCGGATAACATCGTCGCCGGTCTTAACCTCGAGACCTACAATAAGCCCGGTGCATTGGCTTCCGCGCTGAACGAGCTGTCACCGCAACGGCTTCAGGTCCTTTCCACGATCGCCTTTGACAACTTCACATTCTCCGCGCAGCAGCTCGCGGATCATCTGGCGAACTTGCGCGACGGCATCTCCGGCTTGGATACCTCGGGCCTGGTCATGATGGATGCCTCACTGGCGCCAAGCCTCGCACGAATCAAGAATCACCTGTTGGCCGCTCCGCTGGAATCCGATGAGCTGCAGGAGACCGGTATCGGCGGCATCCAGGATTCAACGGTGCCGGCTGCGATCGTGACGCCTAACCGCTGGGGCGCATTTATCGACGGTGACGTGATCCTGGCCGACTTCAGCCACAACCAGAACGTACCGCAGGCAGATTACACCGCGGGTGGCGTCATGGCCGGTGTCGATTACCGGTTGACTGATCACCTGACCATCGGTGCGCTCTTTAACTACATCCATTCGGAGGCATCGCTCGACGGCGAGGGCAGCCGCGCCTCGATCGACAGCTATCAGGGCGGCCTGTACGGAGCGTACGCGCAACACGGTTGGTACGCCAATGCGCTCGCTACCTACGGATTCAATGACGATTCCACCAGCCGCAGGATCAGATTCGCCGGTGTGGACCGGACGGCCGCCGCGGACCCGAGCGGCAACCAGTACGCGGGCGATATCGCCGGCGGCTATGAGTTCCACCTCGGCCGGCTCGCGATCGGGCCGAATCTCGGTCTCGATTACGTGCACTGGGATTTGGATCGCTTCACCGAAAGCGGCGCCGGCGTGGCCAGCCTTGACATCAGAAAGCAGAGCGCTGACTCGCTACGCTCGAAGGTTGGTCTCACGGCGCGGTACCAGTGCCGGCTCGGATGGATCGCGGTTACCCCGCACTTCAGCGCCTACTGGCAACACGAGTACCTCGACGACAGCCGGGATATCTCGAGTTCCTTCAGCCAGCCGGGCATCGGCACCTTCACAGTGCAAACGACCGTACCGGGCCGGGATAGTGCCTTGCTGGACGGAGGAATCGACGCTGACCTCACCAAGAACGTGCTCCTCTACGCGGATACCCAAGGGCAAATCGGCTCCGGCAACGCAATCGCCGGGTCGATTCAACTCGGGCTCAGAATCGCCTTCTAAGCCGGCGCGGATCTGAACGAATCTCACCGCATTGTCCCGCCGGGCAGACATCTGTCCGGCGGGACCTTTGTTTTCTACCGGAAGGGCCATCCGGCAAGGGTATCCTGACCGGAGGCAAACGGCGGCCGCAGGTACGGGACGACAAAATACCCTTAACCCCGGCCGGCACGATTCTTTTGACGCTTACGCGCACTTCGTCGATCGTAACCCTGCCTCCGCGTCGTAACGCTCTCGAGCAAACCACCGGACGCCTTAAAGTCCTGGCTTGGTTGAGCCACGATAACATGCTTATGCCCGTGGACGTCCTTTCAGTAAACAACCTCCGTAAGCAATACGGCCACAGCACTGCCGTCGACGGAATCTCCTTTAGCGTCGGCACTCGGGAAATCGTTGGGCTTTTGGGGCCAAACGGGGCGGGTAAAACCACGACCATCAATATGGTCCTGGGCGTGCTCTCGCCCAGTTCGGGTACCATCCGCATCGACGGTGTCGACCTCACTACACGTCGTTCCCGGGCGCTGCAGCGTACGAATTTTGCGGCCACTTATGCGCCGCTGCCCGGCAATCTGACCGTGGTGCAGAACCTTCGCTTTTTCGGACTTCTTTACGGGATGCGAGATCTATCCGAACGCATCGCGACCGTGTTGGAGCAATTCAAACTTGAGCCGTTCCGGGATGTAAAGTGCGGGGTGCTGTCCTCCGGAGAGCAAGCGCGCGCGGGCCTGGCTAAAGCCCTGCTCAGCCGGCCGAACCTTTTGTTGCTGGATGAGCCGACCGCCTCCCTCGATCCGGCGACTGCCCGGGAACTGCGCGCTGAGATTCGGGCATTTACCATGCAGGGCAGCAGCGGGATTCTGTGGACCTCGCACAACATGTACGAAGTCGAAGAGGTGTGCGACCGGGTGCTCTTCCTTTCCCGCGGCCGGATCTTGCTGGAAGGTGACCCCAAGGCGCTGCCCGGTGAGTTCGGCAAAGCGAGCCTGGAAGAATTGTTCATCGCCGTGGCCCGCGAGCCGCTGGCGCTTGAGCTCGAATAAGCCGATGGTGCAATTTAATCGTGTCGCCGCGATCGTGCTGCGGCAGGTTTACCTGCTGCGTGGCAGCCCCGCACGCATTTTGCCGCTTTTCGTTTGGGTGGCAATCGACGTCGTGCTTTGGGGCTTCATTACCCGCTACCTTAATGCCGTCGCCTCTGCCGGGTTCAACTTCGTGCCGGCACTGCTGGGGGCGGTGCTAATGTGGGACTTTTTTGGCCGGGTCATGTACGGGGTGACCACGGCCTTTTTCGAGGACGTCTGGTCCCGCAATTTCCTCAACCTGTTTGCCACGCCGCTGTCGATCCTCGAGTACCTCAGCGGCTTGGTGCTCACCAGCATTGCCACCAGTTCGATCGGGCTCGTGGCAATGCTGCTCCTGGCAGGCAGCGCCTTCGGCTTGTCCTTCTTCGTTTACGGCCTGCTGTTCATCCCGTTCCTCCTGGTCCTGTTTCTGTTCGGCATCGCCTTGGGAATTTTCGGCAGCGCCGTGGTGCTGCGGCTCGGGCCGTCCGCCGAATGGTTTATCTGGCCCATTCCCGCCTTGCTCTCTCCTTTCGCCGGGGTCTTTTACCCGATTTCGACCCTCCCTGCGTGGATGCGAGGGGTGTCCGCGGCATTGCCGCCTTCATACGTATTTGAGGCCATGCGGGCCATCCTTTCAGGCGGGGCGGTGTCCGGGGCCAAGCTGGCGTTCGGTGCCGGGCTGGCCGTCATCTACATCGTCGGCGCGTGCTGGTTCTTTACGCGCATTTATCGGCGGGCGGTCCGCACCGGCCTGTTGGTCCGCTACAGCGCCGAGACGTTGAGCTGAAAGGCTTCGAAATGGAAGAAACGGAAAACTGCTCTCGAGCGCACTTGCCTGATTACATAAGAAAGTCGGTCAACGCTGCGGTTACGGTATTGCCCCCTTCGTGCTGTAACCAGTGGCCAATGGTATCAAACGAACGCATGCTTCCGGAGTCGCACAGGCCCAGACTTGCTTCAGCCAGGCCGCTCTCAAGCGCCGGATCCTGAGTGCCCCAAAGTACCAGCGCCGGCACGCGCACCCGCTCCGGGATTCTCCACTTTCGCGGCAGCGCGCGGTACCAGTTCAGCATGGCCGTCAGCGCTCCCGGTTGCGACCACGCCTGACGGTAAATCGCGAAATCTCCTGCGCGGAACGCGGCGAGGCGGCTGGTGCGTCTCAGCATGGTTCTCAAGGCGCGGAAATTCCGTGCGCTCAACGCCACTTCGGGAAGCCAAGGCAGCTGAAAAAATGCGATGTACGAGCTGCGCAGGGCTTGCATGGGTGACCGGAACAGGTATGGCCCAAGCACACCCGGATGCGGTGCGTTAAGGATCGCCACCCGCTCTACCCGCTCCGCGAAGCGTGCCGCTGCCCACCAGGCGACGACTCCGCCCCAATCGTGACCGGCTAATCGAAAGCGGCGCACCCCGAGCGCCTCGGCCAGGGCGATCACGTCGGCGGCGAGCAGATCGAGTTGATACGCATGTACGCCGCGGGGTTTGTCGCTGGTGCCGTAACCCCGCTGATCCACAGCCACCACCCGCAAGCCCGCCCGCGCCAGGGGCGCGATCTGCCGGCGCCAGCCCCACCAGCATTCCGGAAAGCCGTGCAGCAACAGGGTTACCGGTCCGTGCTGCGGCCCAGCCTCCACGCAGTGCAGCCGCAGACGCCCGGCCTGTCGCATGGTATGTTCGAGATCCACTCCCTCCAGGACCGTCGGCCCGTAACTTCCCGCGTGACTCGTTTCCATTAGTGTGCCTTCGCTGTTTCCGAGGAGCTCGGCTGCGCACGAAAATCAGGCGCGAGCCTCCCGTGTATCCCGAGCCTACGCTTCGTTCGCACGGGCCGGCTGCTCTTGTACGGTTCCCGCTTTGTTAGATTGATCCTGAAGTCGTCGGGGAAAACGGTCCACGGCAAACTAACTTTTTTCTGGTTATCGCCTGCAGGCCGGCCAGCACCTTCCCGACCCCGCTCCGGCATAGGGTGCAGGCGACAGGCAAAAGGCACCCGGCGAGAAGAACCTCTCGGAAACGCCTTCGCGCCGGTTGGCGCTGGAATCGCTCGAACCAGGTGCCGGACACCACGAGTGCGACCTGTCCCTGTCAATCGGGTCTGTCCCCGTTAGACCGTCAAACGGGTCTGTCCCCATTAGGTCCCATCGCGCCTGTCCCCGTTGGCGCGTCATTGCGACCTGTCCCCATAGCGCACCTCGAAACGCTGATGAGGGGTGACGACTCCTCGCCGCAGACGCCGGGGCACGCTTACCTTAGCGCCAGTGGGACCCGTCCCCGTGGCCGCTAAGGTAAAGATCGAGGGGCGACTGACCCCTCCCGCGTCTGAGCCGGCCGATAAAAGGGGCAAGCGGGTATGCAAAATTAACGTCGCATGACAGATGCGAATGAGCGTTCCTAAAGCGGTTGTGCCCGCGATGGGAGCGGCATCAATATTGCCCGTTCACTTGACGACGGAGCCCGAATAGGTCACGCGTTTTCCGAATGGCGGGACAGTAAACCCGGCAAAACTGGCCCCCGCCCTTGTGAGGAAAAGGCAGCGATGACCGCTTCCCCGGCAGCACCCCGGCATGGAAAGAAACAAGCACCCGCCTACGCCGTCTCCGCTTGCCCGAGGCGGCGGACAAAGGCGCAGCGGCCATTTCGGTAGTGGCCGTGTCGGTGACCGCTGCACCCTCCGCATCCAGGGCGTAATGGGCCAGGTTAACATCCGCCGCTTTACGGAGAGACAGGCGCGAAGAGCGGGCCCACCCCTCATATGGGTTCAGAGAGCTTCGACGCTGCCTACAGCCGCACGAACTGTCGGCAAGGTGCGCCAAGCCCCTTTTTGCTGCAGCCCGGAGGGCGTACGGCTTGAGGTTGGTTGCTCAGTCACCATTTCACCGCCGCACCCGTCCAAAACCGCTCGGACCCCCAGCTTCGAGCGTTAACTGTCCAAGCTACTTGTCCGCCTCAGCCCGGGGCGGCGCGCGCCGGCACGGCCCGGCCCCGCCAGCACACAAACCACTCCGCCCCGCCCCCTTCGGCCGCCCCCGCCGACTCAGCGCCCGGCCCGGGCGGCTGGCCCGGGCCCCGCCAGAAGCTCAACTGTTCTTCGACAAAGCGGCGGCTGCCCAGTACCAGCCCGTTGGTCAGAAAGCGCAGCCGGCAGCCCAGGCTCACCCCGGCCGGCAACGCCCCTTTTTCCTGCTCGACCACCCGGCGGGCCACCTCGGGCTCTATCACCGCCTGCTCCGGCTTAGCAGCCACCACCCCGGCCCGAAAC